>JBAVAV010000405.1:0-7363 GCA_049585895.1 Candidatus Sulfotelmatobacter sp.
CTGGAAGGCAAGGTTTTTCCCTGGGTTGGTATTGTGGCCGACTTCAGCGGCCACTATGGGTCTCAGGACGTCCCGAGCGGGATTGGAACCTGTGCGATTGGCGTGACCTGCTCCCCGTTGCACGTAAGCACTAACGTGCAAAACATTCTGTTCGGCCCGCGGGTATCGGTCTCTGTGGGAAAAATTAGGCCCTTTGCCGAAGCGCTTTTCGGGGCCGGACACATCAGCACCAATGGGGCTGGCTCCGATACCTCGTTTTCCACCGCGCTCGGAGGCGGCCTCGATTATCGACTCATCCGGCCGATTGCCTGGCGCTTTCAGGGCGACTACGTGCAGACCCGCTTCTTCGGGACGACCCAGAACAACGTGCGGCTTTCTACCGGAATCGTATTCCGATTCTGAGGAAGAAAGGCGATTGCGCCATTTCGCACGAATAAAAAAACAGGATCCGGCTGGTTGGCTGGATCTTGTTCTTCGTGCTACCGGCAAAAATCGTTCGCGGAAGCCGGCCCCTTGGTTGTGGGCTCGGCTAATCGGCCTCGGTCTGCCAGTACTTGTGATCGCGCAGAAAGTAACTGTCGTTCCAGTAGTTGAGTGCAGTCTTCAAGAAAAGCCAGCCCACGCGCCGGTGCCCCATCTTCTGGAAGCGGCGATTGGTAGTGTAGACTCCGCCGCGCACGATTCCGAAGCGCTTGCGCTCCACCTGCTGGCTAAGCAGGTAATCTTCGGCGAAAGCGACCTGTTCGTGAAATCCGCCCAGTTCCCAGAATTTCCTGCGGTCGAACAGCATAAACATGCCGGTCGCAAAGGGATGGTGTAGGAACGAGAGATATTGGAAGCAGTCGTTGCCTGCATAGAACAGCTTGTCGATCCAGTTGCCGTCGCGGCAAAGAATGTTTGTGGTCACGCAATGAAGGTGCCTGCTCTGGGCTAGCTCCACGGCGCGGCGAATCACGGAAGGATGCGCGAGCTCAATGTCGGCGTCCAGAAAAAGAACGTAAGGGCTCTCAGCCCGAGCCGCGCCCAGGTTGCGGCCGACCGACGGCATCCCGCCGCGGATCACGCTCACATTCAGGCGGTCGCGGAAGCCGAGGACGATCTCCGGCGTGCCGTCAGTGGAGTTGGCGTCAGCTACCAACACTTTCGTACTCGACATTTTCGCGTAGTCCTGCTTCGTCAGCGAAGTCAGTAAACGAGGAATCAGGTTCGCCTCGTTCTTCGCCGGAATCACGATCGTGAGCTCGTTCGCGGTATTCATGGATGCGTACCCCCAGTTCGTCGATGGTCAGATAAGTCAGCCGGGAATCCACCCAGCCGCCGGAGTTGTAGTAATGGATCCCGTCTTGTGCGGCCTCAATCGCCTCATGCGTGTGTCCGCAAAAGACGCGGTCTGCGCCGTGCTGGCGCGCGTACTGCAATGCGCCCGACGCAACGTTCGAGGACATCCGCAGCCAGCGTGTGTTCAGCCGGTCGATCAGCCGCGCAATCGGCTTGCTCTTCACGTCGAGCTTCTGCAATTGAAGATACAGACTTGTGCCCAGCTTGCTGAGCCGGAGATTGTTCACCTGAAAGCCGTCGAACTGGTGGCCGTGAATCGCGAGGTGGTTCAAGCCGCCATACTGCCACTGATATTGCTGGTAGACACGCACGCCCACCAGGTGCGACATGATGTTGGTCAGGCCGTGATCATGATTGCCTTCCACCCACACTACTTCGATGTTGCGTTTGGGATTCGAAAGTTTGCGGATATAGCCGAGAAACTTCCAATGCTCTTTGGTCAGACGGGCGAAGTTAAGATCGGCAAAAATATCGCCAAGCAGAATCAACCGCTGAAATCGGTTTTCCTTGAGCACGCGAGTGGCCTCGCGCGCATGGCTCGTCTCCGCACCGAGGTGCAGATCGGAGAGAATCAGCGTGTTGTAGAAAGGCTGATCCATGCTCCAGTTTTAGCAAGGCAATGTTACGAGGTGATGAAATGTGCATCAAATTCGGTGCAGTAGTAACGGCTTGGGCAACTGCAAGCCAGGCAAGAGTTTGCGGGAAAGGAGGAGAGAATGTTACAGCCGCGTGAATGTCGCAGGTGGCTCGGAAGCTTTCTGCCAAGCGGTGCGGCCGGTCCGCCTATTTCTGCACCGGTGGCACGTACTCCTTGGGCGCGACCGAACCTTCGCCGAAGAAGAATGCGTCCAGTTGCTTGACGATGGCTTCCTGATCCTCGCGGCGCGCAGGGTTCAGGCGGTATTCGTTGAGCAGCATCTTGCAGTGCTCCATCCACATCTGCCAGGCCTGCAGGGAGACGTTGTCGTACACCTTGCGTCCAAGGTCGTTGTCGAAGGGGGGCTCGTCCAGACCGGGCAGCTCTTTTTTCAGTTTCACACAGAAGACGGTGTGCGCCATAGACTCCTTCTTGAGAATTTCGTTGTGAGTATTATTTTACACGGAACTCAATGTAGGAAACGGGCCGCGCAGAGTCATCTTCCCCACACGCGGCCGTGAGAGATATATTCGCCGCTACCAGTCCGCTACTTCTTCTCGTCAGTCGTCTCCGGAGTCCGGTCCTTGATGGAAAGCAGCTCCACTTCAAAAATAAGTGTGGCGTTTGGGCCAATATCATTGCCCGCGCCCCGGTCGGCGTAGGCCAGATCTGCCGGAACGAAGAGCTGCCATTTCGATCCTACCGGCATAAGTTGAAGTGCCTCGGTCCATCCCTTAATGACTCCGCTGACGGGGAAGGTTGTCGGTTCGCCACGCTTGTAAGAACTGTCGAACTCGGTGCCGTTGATGAGCGTGCCGCGATAATTGCAAACAACCGAATCTGTCGAGGCGGGCTTCGGACCAGTGCCTTCTTTCATAATCTTGTATTGCAGGCCGCTGGGCAGGGTCACGATGCCTTCTTTGGTTTTGTTGGCGGCCATGAATTCCAAGCCTTCCTTGCGGTTTTCCTCGCCCGCCGCCTGCATCTTCTCCTTCTGCCGCTTGCTCAGTTCGGCCTGCTGTTCCATGATCGCGGTTCGCGCTTCGTCTTCAGTCATCAGCGGCTTGGCGCCGGATAGCGCATCTTTCAGGCCGCGCGCTACCAGAGCCGGGTCGATGTCTACGTCCTGGCGGTGCACGTTGAGTCCAATGCTCATCCCCAGCGCGTAGCTAACCTTGTCTTTCTTAGTTTTCAGAGTGACGGGGGTGGCGCTTTTCGCCGCAGTTGCGGGCCGGGGCTTTGCGGGAGCCTGCGTCTTAGCCGCCGGGGCCGGTGGAGTCGTAGCCGCGGGAGTCTGCGCCAGGATCGTTCCTGGCAACATCATTCCGTTCACCAAAATGTTTGCTATGAAAAGTTTTCGCATGGAAGTATTGTGACACGTGTCTGACGGCGGCGTAAACCGGCTTAACCGCGCAAACCTGAAGAGTTAACAACGGAAAATGCTGCTCACACTTGTCGTAGATAGTGTTCTTCCGGCAAGCCTCGCAACCTTGCCGCGGCATCTTCCGGAGTCATGTCACGCTGCGACGACGCCAGCAATTCGTAGCCAACCACAAACTTTCGCACCGTCGCCGAGCGCAGCAGTGGCGGGAAGAAGTGGGCATGAAGATGGCACTCTGGATGTTCTTCTCCATCGGTGGGGCGCTGATGAGATCCCATCGAGTAAGGAAACGAACTCTGAAACAGATTGTCGTAGCGCGTTGCCAGCCTGCGAAGAATGCCGGCCAGCGCGGAGCGTTCCTGCTCCTCCAACTCAGCGAAATCGCGGACATGACGGCGGCTCAGAAGCAAAGTCTCGAAGGGCCACTCTGCCCAGAAAGGAACAACCACAAGGAAAAAGTCGTTCTGGCAGACGATGCGCTCCTTCTCCGCGTCTTCCAACCTGGCATAGTCGCACAGAAGGCAGCGCCGATGCTTTTGCCGATACTGGTGCAGCGACTGTTGTTCGCGGAGTGGGACGTTGGGCACGGAATGATTCGCCCAGATCTGCCCGTGGGGATGAGGATTGCTGGCGCCCATCATCGCCCCGCGGTTCTCGAAGATTTGGACGTACTGAATGTCCTCGTGCCCGCCGAGACTGCGGTATTGTTCGATCCAGACGTCGACCACGTCTCGGATCTCATCCTCTTTCATACGCCCCATCGTGAGATCATGATGCGGCGAAAAACAAACCACCCGGCAAATCCCCGGCTCCGACTCGGCGATCAGGAGATCGGAAACTGGATGCGCAACTTTCAGGCGGGGTATGTCAGGGCGGAGCGCGGCAAAATCGTTGTCGAAGACAAACGTGCTCGAGTAATCCGGATTGCGCGCCCCGCCGGCGCGTGCGTTTCCAGGGCAAAGATAACAGTTGGGGTCGTAGCGAGGAGCCGTCTGCCGTTCCGGTTCTTCCGTCTGTCCCAGCCAGGGCCGCTCGGTGCGATGCGGTGAAACCAGCACCCACTGCTGCATCAACGGATTGTAGCGGCGGTGCGGGATCTGGTTCAGCTTTTGCAATTCCACCGGATCTGCCTTTTCTCGGGGAACTTGGCCTCCGAAGCGGAAGGCCACTTGAGACCAATGGATTATGAGTTGCGAACCAGCCTGCGTCAATCCTCGCTGAGGAGCGCGGAAGTTTTTTAGGAGGGGGGGCCGCATAGCAGATTTTTTTCTTTACTCCGACAAAGGTGAGGATGCCGCCGCGACCAACATCCACTTCCCCCTCTTCTTCACCCAGGTATCAATGAAACGCCAATGCCTGAGCAAAGTCTTACGATCTTGCACTCCTTTTTCACGATAGGTCCCAACCACGATGACGGTGCTTCCAAACGCTCGCACTGTCATAGCTTCATTGACGATCTGTTGCGGAAGGTACGGGCCTGCGGACCTTACCCGTGACAGATATTGTCCCTTCGTCATTAGCTTTCCATATTCGATGTAAACCAGAGCATTATCGAAAATCAGGTCGAGTGCGCGGTTGTCGTTGCGCGATTGCCCTTCGACCCATTCGTGCTCCAGAGCGCGAATTGCCAGCGCTGGGTTGTCCTCATCGACTACCCCTTGTGCGGAAACAGAGAGTGACTTCGCGCAGACCACAATGAACAACAAACCTATCGCTCTCATATAGATTCGCATTCGGTTGTTGGACATTCCCTGCAAGGAAGAAACGAGTCCGTCCGGCATTCAGGAGCCGACCGGGGTTGCCAGGCTCGCAATCGCCATCCAGGACCCGTTGACGTAGCGCCAGGTATCCAGGAAACGCTCATGCCGGACAACCGGCTTCCCGCGCTCCACATGCATTATTCGGTAGATACCGGTGACGACTGCTGTGTCGCCATGCAAATGCACTACCATCGATTCCGGCATGAATTGCAACCCATCCGGCGCCTTCGGATCGGCCAATACTTCAGCCTTTGTCAGCAATTTGCCATCCGGATCGACGTAGACGAAGGCGCCGTCAAGGATACTATCCAGGGCTCTTAGGTCCTTGGCTTCCGCGGCCTGCTTCCAAAGATTTTCCAACGCAACGATCTTCGAACCCGAATCAGAATCGGACGTCTGCTGCGCATAGCCGGGCGATGCTCCCGCGCAAACCAGCAGCCCAACCAAAATCAATGTCCGCATCGCATAGACCCTTACTCGGTACTATCGGCCAGCGGATTATTTTCTTGAGCGGTTGTTGCCGCCCTTTGCAGAAAACCAGCTGGAGCGATGATTAAGGCAAGGTTTGTTTCACTCTCAATCCTGGAGAATTCGAGGCAAACACGTCACGGTGGGGTCGGTGCGATCGGCTTATTCCTGAATTTATTGGTGGGCCCGCAAGGATTTGAACCTTGGACCAATGGATTATGAGTCCACTGCTCTAACCGCTGAGCTACGGGCCCGATTTCGCGGGCTTTCAGTATACGAGGTTCGGCGGGAAACTGGCACAGGCGATGAATGCACGCGCTTCAAACCAGGCGCGGAGAACTGCGTAGAGAGGAATCGAAACTGGACACCAAAATCGGCGAAGCCCCTTCGCTGTCTCTACGATGGATTCTGCTCCATTAGTTGGAGAAAGGACTGGAGGTTCTCCTCCAGCGTGTCTTTGCTGGTCTCGGCCAGATCGAGAAACCGGAACGGCTGGAGCCATCCCTGGGTCGCCCACATGGGAAACAGCATCTCCGCTTTTTCCCGGACAGTTGCTTCGCCGATGTGAAATATCAATTCCACCTGGAGTTTCTCATCGAGAGGGTTTTCGACGTTCATGAGGCCGCCGCTGGTCGAAAGCTGGTGGATTTTAGCTCGCACCTGCCGCCGGTTGGGCAGGCGTATGAATGCCAAAACCGACCCGCGCAGTTTGACGCGAAACGGCCGCTGCTGGCTGGTTTGCATCCTGACCGAAGATAACGCTGGCGCGACCGCCTCCGGAGTTTGGGACATGCTCATCAAGTATGGCACCGGGGAAGAACAGGCACGACATTACCAAAGACCGGACCAAAGGCCGGGCTAGTAGATGCTTTTGCTAGCGGGCGCTTTTCTACTTGTTAATTCTGCCTGTTAAGATGGCTGGCGCCAGTGAATCGCGCATCTTCAACAGCTCTTGCGAAGCGATCTGCAGCGGTGGATACGAAGTCGGCTGCGTCCAACGGCCCTCGTGCAGTGCCCACTGCTCATACGAAACGCCTCTCCTCACACTCGCCCGTCTCGGACCCCGCCGTTCCGCCCGAGTGGGATCTCCTTCTCGCCGCCAGTTCGCCGGCTCTGACTCAGGATGGCATCGCAGGCTTGCGTTTTCTTCTGGAATCTCCAGTCGAATGGGCCACGCTGCTCGGTCTCGCGGATGAACACGGCACGTCCTCGCTCGTGTATCAAAATCTGGCGCGAATAAGCGATGCCGTTCCCTCCCAGTCTCTTGCATTGCTCCGGGAACGCCACGAAAGGAACATCCACAAGTCGCTTTTCCTCACGCGCGATTTGATTCGGATCCTCGATTGCCTCGAGGCGCTACGGATCGAAGTACTTCCCTATAAAGGCGTGGTGCTGTCCGAGATGTTATACGGCGACCTCGCGTCGCGCCAGTCTGGCGACATTGATTTGTTCGTTCGCAGAGACGACGTTTCGCGCATCAAACTTGCGGTTCGCGGCCTGGGATACGTGCCCCGCCTGACGATTCCGGCTGCTGCTGCGAGAGATTACATCGCGGCAGGATATGAGCTCACGTTCGACAGCCCCGCCGGAAAGAATCTTCTCGAACTGCAATGGGCGCTGCAGCCTCGGTTTTATGCCGTCGACTACGACATGGACGGTTTGTTCAGGCGCGCGGTGTCGGTCAGCGTCGCAGGCCGGCCTATGAAGACGCCTTCGCCAGAAGACTTGCTGCTGGTGCTTTCCGTCCATGCCGCCAAACATGTTTGGGGACGGCTGATC
>JBAVAV010000406.1:0-3542 GCA_049585895.1 Candidatus Sulfotelmatobacter sp.
TCAATGTGGACGATGAAGGCGAGCCCACGCAGGAAACGGTACTGATTGAAAAGGGAATCTTGAAGGGTTATCTCAGCGACAAGCTTTCCGCGCGGCTGATGGGAATCGCTGACACCGGCAACGGACGCCGCGAAAGTTACGAGCACATCCCTATGCCGCGCATGACGAACACTTACATGCTGGCGGGCGAGGACAATCCGGAAGACATCATCCGTTCGGTTAAGCGCGGCATTTACGCGGTCAACTTCGGCGGTGGCCAAGTCGATATCACGAATGGCAAGTTCGTATTCGGGGCCTCCGAGGCTTACATGATCGAAGACGGCCACATCACCGCGCCCATCAAAGGCGCAACATTGATCGGCAACGGCCCCGATGTGTTGACCCGCGTGTCGATGGTCGGCAACGACCTAAAGCTCGACGAAGGCGTTGGCACCTGCGGCAAAGACGGGCAGGCCGTTCCGGTGGGCGTGGGTATTCCGACTATCAAGATCGACCGGCTGACTGTCGGCGGGACGGCCAAGAAAGATCCCGGCGGCTTCATGCAGTAAGATGCAGGAGAACCGTAGGACAAAAGGCGCGCTTGATCCCGACTATGGCCGACGAAGATCCCAGTGAGTATGGCCTCTATCTAGCTGAGCGGGATAAGCTCATCGACGCAGCGAGAGAGAGCGCGCGGACGTTCGACAAGGCCGTCCTCACGTTCGGCTCGGCGGTATTCGGGTTTTCTATCGCGTTCCTAAAGGATATCGCGCCAACGCCCGCGCCGGAAACTCTCAAGTGGCTAGCGGCGGCGTGGCTGTCATTCTCGCTTGGACTACTAGCGATTTTGCTGTCGTTCCTCTTTAGCCACCGGGCTTGCATGTTTGAGATTCAAGTTGGTGAAGAATCACTCGGGAAAAAGGACCACCAGCGAAAAAAGAATCTGTGGGGCTCCGCCACCAACTGGTGTTAACGGCATCTGCATTGCGTTACTGTTCCTTGGCCTGTTGTGTTGGTCAACGTTTGCCTTCAATAACCTTAGTCACGGAGGTCTCCCAATGAACAAAGACCAGAGCGACCCGTTAAGAAAGGGCTACGTCCCGCCTCCTCCACCTGCAAAGCAGCCGCAGCCTCCGGCGGAGCCGACCAAAACCCAATCTGAAACGCAAAAGTGAGCAGGGAGCTATCCATGTCTGATTCGCGCAATGGGCCGTTGAGGAAGGGGATACCCACAACTGATGGTAACGTTCCACCTCCGTCAGCCGTGAAACCATCGTCGGGGAAACAGGCACCACCTGCGGCACCAACCACAGCTCAGCCAGATCCACGAATACCCACGACGGGCGGCTATGTCCCTCCTCCGTCGCCGGCGAAATCAGCGCCGCTTCGGGAGACGCCCTCGAAGCCGCCCGCAACCCCACCAGATCCGAAAAAGTGAGGAAGAAACATGGAACCGACGAAGGGCACCCAGAAGACACCATTGAAGGAAGGCTACGCCCCGCCGCCGACGCCGAAGAAGGCCCCGCCACCTCCCAAAAAGAAATAGGCGCTATGGGCACTGCTGGAATGCGTCTATAACAACCGCGCCGATACCCCCTGCGCCGCGACCATCTCCACTGCTTTCTTATCGAACGAAACAAACGTCTCCGCCCCCAACCACCTGCCCTCGTAGGCGATCACGCCGTCGGCAAAATCCCCGCCCGCGTCGAGCATCGTCAAGCCCGCCGCTACTGCGGGCCGGTCGACCTCCACGTTGCCTGCCGCAAGCAAAGCGCGAATCGCGGCAGCTACTTCTGCTGCCGGGAGCCCGTACTTCCTGCGCAGAACCCAAACCAGCTCGCACAGGCTGGAAATTGCGACTGCAACGAGACTTGCGTTGCGCAATACTCTGGCGGCCACTTCCGCCTGCATCTTGTCGTCGCAAACAACGGCGCGAACCAAAACGTTCGTATCGACCGCAATTTTCACTTCTTACCCATTTTTATCCGGCCAGCCCAGCCATCCGCCGCCGCCTCATTGATCTCCTCGATCGTCGCGACCTTCTTCGTTTTCCCCGCAAGGAACCCAATGAAGTCGTCGATAGTTCCCGCCGGACGTGCCGCCCGGATCACCCCCCGCCCATCGGGTAGCAAATCCAACGCAATCTTTTCCCCGGGCTTGATGCCGAGATGCTGTAACACCTTTTTCCGAAATGTCACTTGTCCCCGCGCGGTGACGGTCAACGTGGTCATGGCATATCCTTAAACTTGCTTCGATTATAATGCAGAAATACATTATAGGCAAACGAGCGGCGGCCCTGCCATTTCCCGCTCGAATGAAAAACGAAGCGCAGCAACGGGGAACGACGCATTCACTTGGGATAAGATAAATTAAGACTTTATGGCTTCAACGGAATTAGCGACTAGCAGCCCGAAATTGGAAACCGACCTCCGCTCCCTAGCCGAGGACATCGTCCGCCGCGCCATGAACGGCGGCGCGAGCGCCGCCGAGTGCGTGGTCCGCGAGGGCGACGAGTTCTCCACTCTCGTGCGCCTCGGCCAGGTGGAAACCCTGAAGGAGGCTGGCTCGCGATCGATTGGTGTGCGCGTTTTCTTCGGCCAGCGCGCCGCCAGCACTTATTCCAGCGATTTTTCCCGCCAAGGCCTCGATCGCATGGTGAAGTCCGCGCTGGAACTGGGAAAAATCACTTCGGAAGATCCTTTCAGCGGGATTCCGGAACCTGCGCAGCTTGGGCAACTCTCCGGCGACCTCGATCTTTACCATCCGGATGTCTACTCTTTGCCGGGCCCTGATCGCATTGATTACGCCCGGCGGGCCGAAAAGGCCGCGCTTGATTTCGATCCGCGTATTAAGAATTCCGAAGGCGGATCGTTCGACGCTGCCACGGGACACAAAGTTCTGGCCAATTCGCACGGCTTCATCGGCGAATATCGCCGGTCGTACTGCTCCGTTGCCGCAGTTCCGATCGCGCAGACCGACGACGGCGCCATGCAGCGCGACTACTGGTTCTCCGTAGCGCGTACTTTGAAGAAACTCGAATCGCCCGAGCAGGTGGGCAAAGTCGCGGCCGAGCGGACACTACGCCGGATGGGCGCCCGCAAGGCGAAAACTTCGCAGGTTCCTATCGTCTTCGATCCCATGGTGGCCAGCTCAATCCTGGAACACATTTTCGAGGGCGTAAACGGCGACTCGGTCTATCGAGGCGCTTCGTTTCTTGCGGGCAAGCTCGGGCAGAAGATCGCCGGAGAGAATGTCAACGTCATCGACGATGGCACTATGCCCGGCGGCTTCGGCTCCAGCCCCTTCGACGGCGAAGGCGTACCGACGCGCCGCACGGTGGTCATTGAGAATGGCGTGCTCAAGTCATATTTGTTGAACACATACACAGCGAAGAAACTGGGACTTGCCACCACGGGCAACGCCTCCCGCGGCCTTGCCGGAACGCCCGGCATCGGGCCTGGCAATTATTTTCTGCAACCGGGCGTTAAGACCCCGAAAGAGTTAATCGCCGGCATCAAAGAGGGCCTCTACGTAACCGAGTTCCTCGGCCACGGCGCGAACCT
>JBAVAV010000407.1:0-3337 GCA_049585895.1 Candidatus Sulfotelmatobacter sp.
GTATTCATCGCACCCCCATCCAGATCATGTAGGCAATTACTACCGCAGATCCGGCCGCGATCCATCCGGCGTATGAGCGCAGATTGCCGGACTGCATGTGCCGCACTTCGTCAGAAACATGGCGCGCGGCGTCGGCGCTGTCGTTGACTGCGGCGTCGATCACTTTCTGATCCACCCCGTGCCACAAGATGCGGGTCGATCCATCGATCAGCGGCTTGACGAACAGCGCGGCGTAAAATTCGTCCACGTAGTATTTGTGAGCGATAGTCTGATACGCGCCCTGTAGCGAAGCCGCAATTTTATCCGGCAGGTGCGGACTCCTGTAATAAAGCAGCCAGGCGAGTCCGAAACCGAGCAGCGCTGTGAGTACTGAAATTGCCGTGAACATCAGCTCAGTCGAAACCTGGGTCTTTGGCTCAGGCCCCTCGGTCGTTTGTTCCGATGCGCCCTTCTCGCCCACCGCGCTGTGCCCAGAGGGAGCGGGAGCGCTAGGGTGAAAGACAGGGCCGAGAAACTTGTCGAATCGATTATTGCCGCCAAGCGATCCGGGAACACCAACGTAGCCGCCAAACACCGAAAGCACCGCCAGAATTGCCAGCGGGATGACCATGACCTTCGGGCTCTCGTGAATTCCACCGTGGCCGGAGTGTCCGTGGCCATTGTGCGCGGAATGACTGCCCTGACCGGCATCCACCCTACCGCGATACTCGCCGAAAAAAGTCAGAAACCACAACCGGAACATGTAGAACGAAGTGATAAACGCAGTGACCAGCCCCACCAGCCAGTAGGCCCAGCTGGCCTGATACGCGCGCCACAGGATTTCGTCCTTGCTGAAGAATCCCGCCAGCCCGGGAATTCCAGCGATGGCCAAAGTGGCTGCCGTCATGGTCCAGAATGTCCAGGGAATCTTCGTGCGCAGTCCACCCATCTTGCGCATGTCCTGCTCGCCGCCGACGGCATGGATAACCGAGCCTGCCGCAAGGAACAGCAGGCCTTTGAAAAAAGCGTGCGTCATCAGATGGAAAATGCCGGCCGAGAACGCTCCCACGCCGCAGGCGATGAACATGTAACCGAGTTGCGAGACCGTCGAGTAAGCAAGCACCTTCTTAATATCGGTTTGCGCGATGCCGATGGTCGCGGCGAAGAATGCGGTGAGGGAACCAATAATTGCCACCACCGTCAGCGCCACCAGCGCGCGTTCGAAAATCACATGCGAGCGTGAAACCATATAGACGCCCGCTGTCACCATGGTCGCCGCATGAATCAGCGCAGAAACCGGCGTCGGCCCTTCCATGGCATCGGGCAGCCACACATAGAGCGGAATCTGCGCCGATTTTCCGCAAGCCCCAACCATCAGCAGAATGCCAATAGCAGTGAGCATCCCTGCGGCCGCGCTCTCAGGTCCCATTCGAGAGATGTCGAGAAATAGCTGGTCGAAATTCAGCGAGCCGAAGTTCTTAATCAGCAGAAAAAGCGCGATCAGAAAACCGAAATCACCAATACGGTTGACGATGAATGCCTTCTTGCCCGCCGCCGCCGCCGAGTCTTTGGTGAACCAGAAACCGATCAGCAGATACGATGCCAGCCCCACACCCTCCCAGCCGATGAACATCATCAGGTAGTTGTTGGCCAGCACCAGCGTCAGCATGAAAAACATGAAGAGGTTCAGATAGCTGAAAAAACGGTAGTAGCTGGGGTCGTCCCACATGTAGCCAACGGAGTAGATGTGAATCAGAAATCCGACCCCGGTGACCACCAGCAACATAACCAGGGAGAGCTGATCCAGATAGAAAGCGAAGTCCGCGGTGAAGTTGCCGGAGCGAATCCAGTGTGCGAGGAATTCCTGGTGCGGAACGACCGGCAGGGAAGAGAAGCGGGACGCGACCCACAATGCCAGCACGAAAGAAGCACCACAGAAAAACAAGGCGACTGTAGTGACCGTATTGCGCGAAGACCTCTTGCCCAGAAAGCCGTTGATTGCCGCGCCCGCCAGCGGCAGCACCGGAATCAGCCAGAGATTGAGATACGGCGTCATAGTTTGAGCAGGTTAACCTGGTCAACGTTCAGGGTCTCACGCGTGCGATAGACCGCGATGATGATGGCCAGCCCAACCGCCGCTTCGGCCGCCGCCACCACCATTACAAAGAAGACGAAAACCTGGCCCGCCAGCGCGTGCCAGTGGGCCGCGAACGCCACGAATGACAGGTTCACGCCGTTGAGCATCAGCTCAATCGACATGAAGATGGTGATGATGTTGCGCTTGATGAGGAACCCGGCAACCCCGCAGGCAAACAGAATTCCGCTGAGCACGAGGTAATAGGAAAGCAGCACCATCACTCCACCTTCCCAGCCGGCGAAGACTTCGACTCACTGCTGGGCGGCTTGCTGGCCAGAACCACGGCGCCCATGATGGCGATCAGAATCAGCACAGATGTGACTTCAAACGGCAGCAGGAAATCGTGAAACAGAAGCTGGGCGATTTCTTTGGGAGGTCCCGGCAGCGCGCCAATCGGCACCGCCTCCGTCCCCGAATGCTGCAGCACGACCCATGCCAGAAGAATGCCCGCGCTCAACATTCCCGGGACGCCCAATAGAATCGCCACGCGGCTGCCCTTCGTATGCTCCTCTTCGCCCGCATTCAGCAACATAATCACGAACACGAAAAGCACCATGATCGCTCCGGCATAGACGATCACCTGCACGGCCGCGAGAAACTCCGCGCCCAGTAACAGATATTCTCCGGCCAGCGCGGCCATCACCGCGATCAGCGACAGCGCGCTATTAATGGGATGGGTCTGCGCCAGCAGGTTGATTGCTCCGGCGACGCAGACGGCGCCGAACACCAGAAATAAAGTCAGATGCATCGAATCAGTTCTCGGTCCTCAGTTCTCAATTCTCAGAACAAACCCGCATGAGCGGCCTCTCAGCGTGCGTTGCCACCGCTGCATCTGAGAGCTGAGAACCGGGAACTGAGAACTTGTTTCCGTCACCACGCCACCACAGTCGCGGTCGCCACCAGATTCGCAATCGCCAGCGGCAGCAGAAACTTCCAGCCAAAGGACATCAGTTGGTCATAGCGGAAGCGCGGCAACGTCCCACGCACCCAGATATAGAGAAAGAGGAAGCAGAACACCTTTGCCAAAAACCAGAACACCGGCAACAGCGCCTGCACAATTGCCGGGCCAACCAGAGGCCCATGCCATCCCCCAAAGAAGAGAAGCGTCGCCAGGCACGCAACCGTAATCATGTTGGCGTATTCGGCCATAAAGAACATTGCAAACTTCATCGAGCTGTATTCGGTGTGATAGCCGGCCACCAGTTCCGTCTCGGCTTCAGG
>JBAVAV010000408.1:0-3646 GCA_049585895.1 Candidatus Sulfotelmatobacter sp.
GGCACTCAAGGACGCTTTGGCCGCGCAGCAGCAGCAGATTCAGCAACTCAACCAGCAACTGCAACAGAACCAGCAGGCCTGGCAGCAGGCGCAGAGCGCAGCGTCGGACGCAGCCAACAAAGCTGCCGCGGCTCAAGCCCAAGCCAGCCAGCAACAACAGACTGTAGGCGAGCTTAAGGGCGACGTGGCGGACCTCAAGACCAACGTCAACAACAACGCCCTGACCTTGCAGGAAACACAGAAGAATGTGACGACCGCCCTTGAAAGTCCCATGGCCATACACTTCAAAGGCGTCACGCTAACTCCTGGCGGTTATCTTGACGCGACGTTCACCCGCCGCTCGCGGGCCCTGGCGGAAGATGCCGCCACACCGTTTAACTCCGTACCCATGCCGGGAGCTTCGCAAAATTCCCTGTCGGAATTCTTCGGGTCGGGCCGCCAGTCCCGGATTTCCCTGCTTACCCAGGGCCAGTTGAAGGACATAAAACTTGCCGGGTACGTGGAAGCGGACTTCAACTCAGCCGGAGTCACCTCCAACAACAACTCAACCAACAGCTACACGCTGCGCCTCCGCCAGGCTTTTGGCCAAGCTGCGTTGGAGCACGGTTGGACTTTCACCGGCGGGCAACAATGGAGTCTGGTCACCGAAACCGGCCATGGCATGGACAACCGCAGCGAAGCGATTCCCCTCACCATCGACTCTGCCTACAACGTGGGATTCAGCTTCGCGCGCCAGTACGGACTGCGCATCGTAAAGAACCTAGACAACAAGGTGTGGTTTGGCTTCGCGGTGGAGAGCTCACAGGCCACGCTGACGTCTCACGGCAATGCCGCAAACTTTCTCCTGGGTTCGGTCGGAAATGGCAAGTCCTACAGCACGCTCGCGAATTACTCGTTTAACCCCTCGCCCGATCTCATTGCCAAAGTTGCTTTTGAGCCGGGATTCGGGCACTACGAAGTGTTTGGTCTATTCAGCCGTTTCCGCGACCGCATTTTTCCCTGCGTGGATAACTTTGCCAGCGCAGCCTGCGGCGCCGCAGCTGACCCCGTTGCCGCTTTAGCAACCAATGTCTCCAGGAACGGCGGCGGCATTGGCGCCAACGCCCGCTGGACCTTCGACAATAAACACATTGTCTTCGGTGTGCATGGCCTCGGTGGCAGCGGAATTGGCCGGTATGGAACGGGCGGCCTGCCCGATACTTCTGCTTATGCCGATGGGAGTCTGCATCTGATCCGTGCTTTTCAGGGTCTCAGCACCCTCGAATGGCACGGCTCTAAATTGGATGTATACCTCAACGGTGGTACCGAGTATGCGGCGCGGACCGCAGATTTCGATCCCTTCTTGAGCTCAGGGGCGGGCGCCGCAGTGGGCTACGGCTCACCTTCATTCTCCAACTCTGGCTGCCACACGGAAACTGTACCGGGCGCGTCTCCCGCTGGCTTTGCGCCGGGCGCTTTGGGCAAATGTACGGCGGACACGCGGTCGCTGATCGAAGGCACGGCTGGGTTCTGGTACCGCCTCTACAACGGGCCCAAGGGCCGGTTCCAGTACGGCGTGCAGTACTCCTACGTCACACGCTATGCCTGGTCAGGAACGGGCGGAGAGCCGCACGGAATCGACAACATGATCATGAGTTCGTTCCGTTACTTCCTGCCGTAGAACTGCCGGGTTTAGCGTCGGCGATTGACGCAAACCAGGTTAAACGGCCGCTAACTTTCTGAGGGGCGCCTTCCCTTCGGAAACGCCACCGGCCCGGTTTTGGCTACTCTCCTTTTCCGGGCCGGTGGTGTTAACTTAAGAACGGTGAGACTCATACTTAGGCCCGCGAAGCCAGTCCTTCAGCGTGCTTGTGAGTGGGTGTGTCCAGATTATGACCTCCAGACGCGATTTCCTCAAACAGATCTCCGGGGCGGCACTGGTAGCGGGCGCGGCGCCGTCCGTGTTGTCGTGGGCCATCCCTAACGGCCAAGCCGTCGACGTGCCCGGCGAAGACGGAATGATTCTGCGTTCCTTTCGCTTCGTCGACCTCGAAAGCCCGGTCGAGTATTTCAATACCTGGCTCACGCCAGTGCCGCATTTCTTCGTGCGCAATCACATGCATGAGCCCAGCGAGCTCAATGCGGACAATTGGAAACTTGCCATCGGCGGGGAAGTGGAGAAGCCACTCACCTTGAGCCTGACCGAGCTTTCCAAGCTCGAAACGCATTCCGTGGTCAACACTCTGGAGTGTGCCGGTAACGGGCGAAGTTTACATCGTCCGCAAGTTCCTGGGGTTCAGTGGGGAAAAGGCGCGGTAAGCACGGCGCGGTTTTCCGGACCCCGGCTGCGTGAAGTGTTGCAGCGCACAGGAGTAAAGTCGTCAGGCAAGCACGTGATGTTCCGGGGACTCGACGAGGTTCCCGGCAAAGTGCCGCCGTTTATTCGCAGCATCCCCATCGAAAAAGCGCTGGATTCCGATACGCTGATCGCCACGCACATGAATGGCGCGCCGCTGACCAAGCACCACGGCTTTCCTGCGCGGGCCCTCGTACCCGGCTGGATTGGCGCGGCCTCCTGCAAGTGGCTCACCGAGATCAAGTTGCTCGACGCGGAATTCGTTGGCAACTTCATGAGCCCGGCTTACCGTTTTCCGAACCAACCCGGAAAGCCGGGAGAGGCGGTCAAACCGGAAGATACGCACGTCCTCACGGGATTGAATGTAAAGTCCCTGATCTCCGCGCCGAGTGATGGCGCCAGGCTGAAAGCAGGCGCACTGCACGTTCACGGAGCGGCTTGGGCCGGCGAAGCCGATATCGTGAAGGTTGAAATCTCAGCCGACGAGGGAGCGACGTGGCATCCCGCAAAGCTGGGGCATGAGCGGTCCCACTATGCCTGGCGGTTGTTCAGCTACGAATGGAAAGCGAGGGCCGGCAGTTACAGCATTCAATCACGCGCCACCGATAGCCAAGGACGCACTCAGCCCGCTACTCCAGTCTGGAATCCCAGCGGCTACCTCTACAACGCCGTCGATCAGGTGAAAGTACATGTTGCTTAGAACCGTGTTTCATGGAGCATCGCCCAGCGTGAAGAATTTTCTCCGCCATTACTTGCGCGCCATGCCAGCGATTGCGATCTTGGCCCTGGCTACCACCACGCCTTTCTGGGCGCACGCGCAGAAACCAACCGCGGCCAAGGCTACCGAGGATCTTCCTCCCGGCCCGATGCAGGCTAAGGCGACCACTTCATGTCTGGAGTGCCATGAAGGCCGCATCATCATTCAGCAGCGTCTCAGCAAGGCCGCATGGACGAAGGAAGTCGATAAGATGGTGAAGTGGGGCGCGGTGGTCGATGCCAGCGACCACGATGCACTGATTGATTATCTGAGCACGAACTTCAGTCCCGATCAACCGCCGTACGAGGCGCCGCGCACGGCCGAGACGGGTAACGCCGGGAAAACTTCGAAGTAAAAGTCTTTCGCCATAAAAGCAAAACGCTGCCGACCCAATGTCCCGAAGGACACTACGGCAGCGTTGCCACTGCGTGAGCCCAAATACAGTCCGAGTATAGAAATTGAGATGCACTACTTCTAGTGCATTGTAGGGTACCGGGAGTTTAGAAAGTTTTCGGAAGCATGTATTCCAAAAGCCCTACGGCTTTTCCTCCGTG
>JBAVAV010000409.1:0-1976 GCA_049585895.1 Candidatus Sulfotelmatobacter sp.
AGCCATCAACACCATCATGGAGAACAGCGCGGGCGAAATGACTCCGATATCGAGGCCGATATTGAGAATGACCAGTTCCATCAGGCCGCGCGTGTTCATCAGCGTGCCCAGCCCTGCAGCTTCGCGCCAGGGCATGCCGCTCAGCCGCGCTGCCGCCATCGATCCGCCCAGTTTTCCCAGCGTGGCGACTGCGATGATAAGAGCGCAATAGCTCCACATCGCCGGGCCTTTGACCAGGCCAACATTGGTGCGCAGTCCGGTGAAGGCGAAAAAAAGAGGCAGCAGCAGAGTGATGGTGATGGTTTCAAAGCGGTCGAGAACGTAGCGTACAAACTTTGCTTCCTTGGGCATAATGGCGCCCATCAGGAAAGAGCCGAACAGCAAGTGGATTCCAAGCCGCTCGGTGCACAGGGCGGAAACCAGGGCGAGCAGCAGCATCAGCGCCATCAGATTCTCGCTGATCTCGCCGTGCTTGCGGAACGTGCGCTCGAATCCGCGCAGCAGAAAACGCACACCGTAGATCATGGCCGCCGCAAACAGCAGAATGCCGCCCAGCGTCATCCAAATCGAACTGGACTGGTGCGCGGCGCGGATGAGCACGACAATGTAGGCCAGAATGCACCAGCCGGTCACGTCATCGACGGCGGCGCAGGCAATCGCCACAGTTCCCA
The DNA here is from genome assembly GCA_049585895.1 of Candidatus Sulfotelmatobacter sp. GTDB lineage: Bacteria > Acidobacteriota > Terriglobia > Terriglobales > Acidobacteriaceae > Sulfotelmatobacter. The sequence goes on from JBAVAV010000409.1 coordinate 672, forward strand.
GCGGGCTGCTGAGCAGGTTCCGCTCCGACAGAATTCGCGCCAGCACTGGGAACGCGGTGATGCTCATGGCCGCTCCCATGAACAGGGCGAAGTTGGTGAACGAAACGCTGTCGTCGGATAGTCTGGGATACAAATAAAGGGCCAGCAAAGAGGCCAGAACAAACGGTGCCGTAATGCTGACGTGACTGGTGAGCACGGCGGCGTGGCTTTGATGCTTCAGTTCTTTGGGATTGATCCCCAGCCCGACCAGGAACATGAAGATCACCACACCGACTTGGCTCAGCGCATTCAGAAAGCCCAGGCTCGAGGGCGGGAACAGGTAGGCCGAAAACTGGGGCGCGACCCAGCCCAGCAGCGACGGACCGAGCAGAATGCCGGCAAACATTTCACCGACGACGCGCGGCTGATGAAATCTGCGAAACAGGCTGCCGACGAGGCGGCACGCGGCAAGGACCACCGTGATCTGCAGAACCAGCGTGAAAAGGTTCGGCATCAATGGCCTCCCTTGGGTGGAGGCGGGGTTTGCTGAAAGGCGGAAAGCGCAACTGGAGTACAGGACGTGCAATTGTCCGCGGATAACCTCCCAAACATGGATCTTGGTCGGGTGTTCAGATCGACGGTCGCGGTCAACGATAACTGCTGTGCGGCGCCGCAACCAATCTCCCTCGACCAGTCTGCGGAAGGGATGAGCGAGGCTCGCAGTGTCGTCCCCTCCAGCGTGCCGCTGGCCGTTGCTTTGGGCCCGTTCGCGAACGCCAATACAAAACCCTTACCCGATTGCGAAATCACGAGTGCTTTGTCGGGAGTGGCGGCGAGAGTTTTGCCACAGGGCAGGGAATCAAGCAGGGCGGAATCAATTTGCAGATTCCAGGTGCCGTCCACGGAAATAGGCGCTTTCACGGTGTGTCCCGCCCGGAGAATTCCCGCCAGCGCGAAAAGCGGCAGGATCACCAGGACGGCGTAAGCGATCACGAAATTCCGGTTGCTATGCGACATCCGGCCGGTTCACCTATTTCGAGAGCGGTTTCGCCTGTGGTCCGGGCTGGCCCGCTGGCGGTCACTAATAATACAGGGAATCGCCCAATGCTCTATCTCGAGGGACACCCTGCGCTGTCTCTTTCCCGGCTAAATCGAGCTTATCGACTAGAACTGCGGGGAGAACGCGTTCGAGGTCAGATCGCCCAGCAACTTGTGCCAGGGGTGTTTCTCGTTCTGCTCCACCTCGCTGACCATCTTCTTCATCTTCTCCAGCACTGGCGGCGAGGCATCGTCATACACGTCGCCCTGCAGCAGCTTGAGTACATC
>JBAVAV010000410.1:0-8381 GCA_049585895.1 Candidatus Sulfotelmatobacter sp.
ATCTCAAAGTGAGCAAAGGCTGTCAGATGTCGGAGGAGTTGTGTGGCTTGCCCCTCGTGATCCCTCCGGGCTTTTGATCTTACGGGCATTACCAACGGGAACCCTAAATCGAAACCTGAACCGGGGACAGACAGAACGCTTTCCAGTTTTTCGGCATGCGACGTGAGCGATGAGAAACCGGTGAAAGGTCCCATCTGCCCCAGTTTTTTGTCCTAGTTTTTGTCACGTGTCCCCAACAAAATCAAATCTACACGCAGCATCGTCACGCTCAGTGGGAATGGTGTGCACAAGAGTCGTCGAAGGTGGGCCACCCGCCGACCCTAACGTCTGTGGTACGTCCCGACGTTTCGCCATTCGTCTTGTATTCGCCAAGGAGGTTTGAGACTCTATTTTGCACAGGGTTCGTCGAATTTTGGCAGAAAGCCGGAACCAAGGTTTGATAGCATTCACCCCAATGCAGACAACGCTGTTCGGAGCTCCCGCAGCGACTAACGGGTTCAGAGACTCTTCTTTTGCGAAGAACAAAAACCTCCCGCTTCACAGGTGGGTTCCATGGATCGCTGGATTTTCCGCCGATTTTGTGGAAGATGCTATCAGAACCTATCTTCCGGATAGGAATTCAGATTCTTGGATATTGGACCCGTTTGCTGGCGTCGGAACAACTCTTGCGGAGGCGTACCTAAGCGGGCTAAACGTGGCTGGGTTTGAGATTAATCCTTACGCGGCACTCGCCACAAGGATCAAGCTCGAAGCGAACAAAATTTCTGTCAGCGACTTGACTCATCGGATCGCAGCATTCGAGCGATTCATGGAAAGGGCGGAAAGCGGGGCGCGAAAGAATGGCCCGCGGTCTCAGGCACCCGCCGGGTTTTCAGGGAGAACACAGCTATTCAGTCCGAAAGTTGAGCGGAAGGTTCTCTACGCGCTCGATTTCATCAATGCAATCGAAAATACAACGTTGCGAGACATTTTTCGGCTTGGGTTGGGCTCTGTAATGGTGAGCTTTTCCAACTATTCTTATGAACCGAGCCTTACGCGACGAGCAGCTGTGGACAAGCCGAATATTGAGGATGCCAACGTCGGTTTGAGCGTTTCTGCGAAGCTGCATCTCAGTTGTGGATTGAAAGAGGCGGTGGCTCTCTGTAAACTTTCGCCAAACGTGCCTTAGCTAGCTAGGCCGACCACATTTGGTATAGACCTTGGCTGAAGAACAGAAGCGCTTCACGATCCGTGCGTCTGCGAGCCGCTTGGATAAGGGGCTCCTTGCCATACCTCAGAAATTCCGGGAGCTGTTTCCTGGCTCCAGGACGCACATTCATGTTGTTTTCGACGATGGGCAGAAGGTCAAGGAAGTTACTTTCCAGCCTTACGACTCCGTCGTGAAGGAGAACCGAATATTCGGGCTCCGGCAGTGGTTTTCTGCGCGTGGTGTACGCGAGGGTGATTTGATCTCCGTAACCGTGGAGGACAAGGCGCGGGGCCTCTACCGGATAGCTTTAGATCGTTTCGTGCGTGAGCGAGCGGAACAAAGGGCTAGGCTTGGGCTTCAGGGCGCGAGGACGGATGCGCAGGCCGAGGAACAGTTGACAGTCCTGTCGCATCTCACTAGCAGGCGTCCTCGAGAGACGGCGCGCGAGGAGCTGTTGCGGATTGCGGAACAGTTACCACACATGCCGCGCCCGACGGTGCTGCCGCGAATGGCCGAGCGTCACGAGGTCGTTTCATCCGCGATTCGAGTGCTTCTGCGCGAGTTGCATGACGGCAAGTGTCAGCTTTGTTCCTTTACCTTCGAAAAGAAAGGAGGCGAGCCCTATTTTGAGGTGCACCATGTGGAGGCGCGAGTTGGGCACCATCCTCAAAACCTGCTTGTTGTTTGTCCGAACTGTCACGCCCAACTCGAGCACGCCGAGGTCGACCTCTTAGAACGCCATGATGGCTGGCTGGTAGCAGTGACGATTAATGGCAAGCGCATCGCCGTTCGACAGCCCTTAGTAAGCGAATCACACTGGAAGGCGCTGCTCGGATTGACCATCCTAATTGCCGCTATCCGCATGGGCCGCTTTCTTGCTCGTTAGATGAGTAATGGTAGTCGCACTTCAAACCGATGCTTTAGCGGGGTGCCCATGATCCGTGTTTATTTCGTTTTCGAGGATCCCAATGACGACGAATTGATCAATCTTTCCTACATCGACGTCTCAACCGCCGACCCCGGTCAGGCGTTTTTAAGTGTCCAGACGGCGGCCGAATCCGGGGAGCTTTGGAAAAACATGTACCCCAATGAGGGGGAGCACCTGTACAGGCTCATTACTTCTAAGATGATGTACCTCGACATCTCGGCACTACAGCACGAGCACCGTGCTGAGACCACGCTCCATGGCTGACTTTGCCCTTCGACGGATCTGGGATTTACGTCATTTACTACACAGGCAATTTCAAACCGTACGCGCCCGTTACTGAGAAAAACCGCGATCAAAAATGGGAGGGCCCTCTATATGTTGGTGAGGCGACCCGCAAAGGCGGACGAAAGGGAGGCGTGCTTGCTGAAGGGCCACCGGGCAGAGCGGTTTTTGAACGGCTTGGAAATCACGCCGATTCCATTCAGAGTGTGCCGACCCTCGATATAGACGACTTCTGGTGTCGTTATCTTGTCATCAAGGACTTCTTCATTCCACTCTGCGAATCTCTTCTGATAGATCGTTACATGCCGATTTGGAACAAGCTCGTGGACGGCTTCGGAAACAAGGACGTGGGCATAAGCCGACGGGCAACGCAGCAGAAGTCAATGTGGGACGTCTACACGCGGGTCGATTAATCGCGGCAGGTGGCCCGAACAAAAAATACCAGAACGCGGAGAGCGTCATACAGTTAATTAATAATTTCTTCGCGGAAAAGCCTGTGCCACTAATCACTACTGATGAGGCCGTTGAAGCTGCCGAGGATGCGGGCAAATCCGAATAGGAACCCGTCCCTGCAGTGTCGATTACCATCCGCCTAGATCCGTTCACACCGAGGCTGCCCACAAGCTTTCCATCCGTTGGAAAAGCTGGACACCACGGACGTTTGCGGCGTCGTCACGCGATCTCTCGGATCGAGGGGCTCTGTTCATTCTGAATCACCAACCCCCACCAGAGCCTTTAGGCCTACGTGAAAAACCCGAGACAATTTACAGAGTTTTTCATTGACCTATGGGCTGCCAGAGTTAAGAATAGGCACCTCTGCTTCCCGCTATTCAAGCCTTGCAGGCCGGGATAGCCGGTTTGCCCACCCTGGAGGAATGAAATGACCCGCCGCGTGCCGATGCTTTTCTGTCTTTCTCTATCCCTGCTCGCAATGGCGCCGCTTGCTACCCAAGCGCAGATTTTTCAACTCGCTCATGCCACTGCCGCCATCGACCCCATCGGCGTTGCGGTCGGAGATTTCAATGGCGATCACAAGCAGGATATCGTCACCACCGACCATGCAGATTCGGTTGTGGACGTTCTGCTGAGCAACGGCAACGGAACCTTTGCCCCGGCCGTGCCGTATTCCGTGGCTTCAGGGCCGTCGAGCGTGGCCGTCGGCGACTTTAATCACGATGGCAAACTCGATCTCGCCGTCGCCACATCGCAGGGGCTGGACGTTCTGCTGGGCAATGGTGACGGGACCTTTCGCCCGGCGGTGCTCTATCCGTTTACGGCGGGCCAGGAAAATGTAATCGAGGTGGGCGACTTTAACCGCGACGGCAATCTCGATGCCGTCATCGCAACCTCGCAAAACGAGCTGGTGCACATCTTTCTTGGAAACGGCGATGGCACCTTCCAGCCGGCCGTACAGATCGCCAGCGATCTTGACGATATCGGCATCACCTCTTTTGCTGTAGCTGACTTCAATGGCGACGGCAAACTCGACCTGGCGTATTCCAATATCGGCAATGGCATCGATGTTCTTCTGGGCAACGGCGATGGAACGTTCCAAACAGCGGTTTCCTATAAGGTTGAGCAATACGCCTACGCCGTGGTCGCGGCGGATTTCAACGGCGACGGCAAGGTGGACCTCGCTGTGCTGCAATGCGGGCCCAAGTGCGACAAACAGGGAGACGATATCGGCCTGCTATACGGCAACGGAGACGGAACATTCCAGAACGAGCGCAACCTGGTGGCGGCGGCGGAAGTGAATGCCACCGTCATGACCACCGCCGACGTGAACGGGGATGGCAAGCCCGATCTGATCGTCGCCAACTATCTCACCAACGATGTCAGCGTGTTTTTGAACATTGGCACCGGCTTCGGCCCGATGCAGAGTTGGGTGACTGGACAGACTCCCATTGGGCTCGCGACCGGCGACTTCAATGGCGACGGCAAGATCGATCTGGCGGCGGGAAATGCCGGCTCAAATACTGTGAGCGTGCTGATTGGCAATGGCACGGGAAAGTTTTCGGCGCCACGAAATATCAGAACACCCGGCAGCTCGTTTTCAGTCGCTGTGGGCGATTACAACGAGGACGGCAAGCTCGATCTGGCGATCGCTAACTACAACCTGGGCACCGTAAGCGTCCTGCTCGCGACGCCGAACGGCAATTATGCGGCTCCGGTGACGTATACCATTGGAGGAAACCGGCTCCCGCAAGTGTTTACCGCAGACTTCAATAATGATCACCATCTCGATCTGGTGACGCTCAACGCCACCGGCACGACTTTCAGCGTGCTTCTCGGCACCGGGACAGGAACGTTTGGAACTCCGGTCTCTCATAGCACGGGTCTCGCCACGCCTATGTCGCTGGTAGTCGGCGACTTCAATCAGGATGGAAATCAGGATGTCGCCTTCTGCGACTATAACGGTTCGGTCAGCGTGTTGCTGGGCAAGGGCGATGGAACTTTCCAGACGCCGGTTGTCACCACCTCGCCTGCCGGCGCGATCTACATTCTTGCGGGAGATTTCAACGGAGATGGCAAGCTCGACGTTGCGGTCACGCAGAACGGCACCACTCTCTATGTCATGCTCGGCAATGGCAACGGCACGTTTCAGGCGGCATCGGCTCCGTACACGGTGGGAAATTATCCGCAGCAGGGAGTGGTCGCTGACCTCAACCACGACGGCAAGCTCGACTTGGCGATTCTTAGCGTCGGCTATGGCGATCCGCACGGCACCGTCTCCGTGCTGATTGGAAACGGCGATGGCACCTTCCAGCCTGCTACGAACTACCCGGTCGGCAATGAGCCGCAGGCCGTTGCAGTTGCGGATTTCAATAACGACGGCAATCCGGATTTAATCGTCAGTAGTTGGCAAACCGACCGGCTACCGGTTTTTCTGGGCAACGGAGATGGAACTTTCAGGACAGGCCCGCAGATCGTGTCTGGGCATCAGCCGCTAGGATTCGCAGTGGCCGACTTAAACGGCGATGGCAAACCGGACTTGGCGGTCACCAATGAAAATTCGGGCTTTGCAGGCACTTTGAGTATTTTCCTGAACAATTAGGGATTTTCGCCCAGGGTGTTCTCCCGGAATTTGATTTTGGAGTGAACATCCAAAATCCCGTGTGAGGTGTGGGGCGTACACGGCGGCTTGAGTCATGGACAACCGCTTCCCATGTCTCGCAACAGATGCGAGACATGGGGCACCCGGGTATCCGGCAACTCCTACTGCACCACCTGTTTCACGATATTGGAGGTGCTACTGTCGAAGTTTGCGTCGCCGGCATACACGGCGGTGATAGCGTGACTGCCTTGGGGCAGCTTCGAAGTGGTGAAAACAGCGGTGCCGCTCTTCAATGTTCCGCTGCCTATTTTTTTCGTCCCTTGCATGAAACTCACAGTCTCTCCGTCAGGTGGCGGACCGCCGGAGGAGTCGACGGTGGCGGTAAATTTCACCGCCTGCCCTGTATTGGAAGGATTCGGAGCCGAAGTCAGTTTGATTGTGGTCGGTACTGCTCCCACCGTGATATTCACGGTCGCCGGCCCGGCGCTGGTTTGGGGATTGAATATACTGATCTGCTCGTTGTCCCCTATAGTCAGGAAGAAGTTGTTTTGCCCATACTCGCCGGAAAATCCGCCGAGCGTTATCTTAGTGTCGGTCCACTCGTTCACCACGAGGGTGACAGTATCGGTGGTGCAAAAGCCGAGCAGGCACCCCTCGTAGCCAGCCTGCCAGCCCGCGGTGGTGTCGAGCAGACTGATGAAATCGGAATCGCCGGTGTAGGCATTCTGCGTGCCGAAGCCGCTGCCGGTAATGGTGATAGTCTGAAATTTTTGGGCAGCAATCTTGCTGATCCTGGTGATTTTTGGATTTTGAGCGCTCGCTGCACAAGTGCAAGCGATCCAAATCAGCGCGAGACACAAAACAGTTTTCTTTGTGGGCTGGTACTCTAGAATTCGTGGCGAATGCATAGCTATCTCCTCAATATTCGCAGGCACTATACCTCGGAATGCCGATGGTGAATAGTGCGAAAAATTTTGCACACTTGGCGGTCGTAGGGCGGCCGGAGAATTCGCCTCCAATGGCCAGCCGCCGGGGGACGCTCAGCTTCACGGCCTGAACGAGCTTCGAGGGATCGCCAATTAAAGGCTCGGAAATCAGCAGATAAACGTGTTCGGGCATGACTACGTATCCGATCACGGCAAAACGGTAGCGCACGCGCATCAGCTCAAGGACAGTAAGTAGCAGGTCGCGGCGCGCGGGATAAAGTAGCGGCTGGCGTCGATAGCAGCTCCAGGCGACGAAATGGAGGCTTCCCATGCCGTATAACGCTTTAAGCCTCAGGGCATGAAGAACCTGTACGCGCCGATGCGGGGTCACGTGTGTGACGGATGAACATGGGAACTAACCACGCGTTTGTCGTGGGCATAAGCCAAAAGCCCCACCCTTCGACTTCGCTCAGGGCAGGCTTTCTCGCAAAGGACGCGAGAAATGGGGCACGCATTATAAAAGGGCGCCCCTTTCGAGGTAGGCTGCGGTTGGTGTGAGAAGCAACAACCAAAGCACAACGAAAGGAACACCCTGATGAACAGTTTGAGATATGTGGGGATGGATGTCCACCGGGACACGATTTCGGTGGCGGTGCTGGACGAGAGTGGGCGGCTGAGGATGCAGTCGGTGCTGGCGACGCGGGCGGGTGCGATTCTGGATTGTATTCATGGCGTGCGGGGCACGCTGCAAGTGACCTTCGAGGAAGGGACGCATTCGGCTTGGCTTTACGATGTGCTGGTGCGGCGGGTGGCGAAGTTGGTGGTGTGCAATCCGCGCAAGAATGCGTTGTTGAAGTCTGGTAGCAAGAGCGATGCGATCGACGCGCGGAAACTGGCGGAGTTGTTGCGCGCGGGGATGCTGTCTGCGGTGTATCACGGGGAGACGAGCGCGCTGGAGGTGCAGCAGATGGGGCGCAGCTACACCCAGCTGACCGAAGACACGACCCGGGTGATGGCGCGGCTGAAAGCGGTGTTTCGCGGCCAGGCGGTGAGCTGCGCGGGCAAGAGGCTGTACGGGAAGAGGCATCGGGACCAATATCTGGTGCAGCTGGGCGGCGGACTGCGGCGGCGGGCCGAGCATTTGTATCAGGAGTTGGACGCACTGCAACCGCTGCGTCATGAGGTGAGGCGCGAGTTGATCGTGGAATGCCGCAAGCATGCGGCGGCGCGATGGTTGCAGTCGGTGCCGTTTCTAGGGCCGATTCGCGCCGCGCTGCTGATTGGGCGAGTGCAGACGCCACACCGCTTCCGCACCAAGCGCCAGTTTTGGACCTACTGCGGACTGGGATTGGAGACGCGCGACAGCGGTGAATACCGAGTGGTGAATGGACGGGTGGAACGCCGGCGCAAGCCGGCGCTGATTCGCGGTTTGAACTGGAACCACAACCATGAGATGAAGAACCTGTTCAAGAGCGCGGCCACGGCGGCCAGTGTTCGCCAAGGAGTGTGGCGCGAGTTCTATTTGGGACTGCTGGCCAAGGGCATGCGGCCGGAGATGGCGCGGCTGACCTTGGCGCGCAAGATCGCCGCCATCACGCTGAAGATCTGGAAGAAAGGAGAACCGTTCGACGCCGAACATCTGAAGCTACAAGCAGCTTGAGCGCGCAGAATACATCGGAACGCGGAGCCATCGTATGTGGTGGCCGGTCCGGCGGTCGCTGAGCGCTCGGGTTCGAGGGTAAGTATCCACGGCGGGTTTAGGCGCTGAGTCTCACGGGGCACCGTATGCTCCCTCGGACAACCCAACAAAGCTATAGTGCCGCGCTTGGTCGCGAGTCTCAGATAGAACCATGGTTGGCCCTCTGGCCAACACGCTGCTTGCAGGCGCGAAGAGTTCGCACGGAACGACGCAACCAAAATGCTCCCGCTCCGATCCATGCTCCGGCACCGAACCTTGCCACCGCACAGAGGGGACTGGATGTCAGAAAAAACCCTCCTCTA
>JBAVAV010000411.1:0-12926 GCA_049585895.1 Candidatus Sulfotelmatobacter sp.
GCGTTGTACTGGCCCCTGCCCGGAAACAAGAGATTGGACTGGAGTTTGTCGCAACTGAACCTCAACAACACCTTCACCGCAAGCATTCTTTATGATTTGCCGTTCGGCAAGGGCAAGCGATACGGCAGCAGGTGGAGCGGAGCTACCAACACCCTGTTGGGACACTGGCAGGTAAATCTGATTGCAAGAGCCCAGTCGGGATTTCCACTGTTTGTGGTTGATAGCGACAACGCGGACATCTTCCCCGGTGCGGCGGGGGACTCGGGAACGTTCTTCAATTACGACGGTTTCAGCTTGAACCGTCCCAATGAGGTGGGTGACCCCAATAAGGCTGGTCCGGTCGCTGCCAACCCGGGCTGCGCAGCTCCGGCGCGAGTGCATACGCTTCAGAATTGGTTCAATCCTTGCGCATTCGTGAGAGCGCCTGCCGGAGAACTTGGCACCGCCGCGCGGGCGCCCCTGTACGGCCCTCGTTTTGTGAACACGGATTTCTCAATCATCAAGGATTTTCCTTTGTCCTTCCGGGAGGCAATGAATCTGCAATTCCGGGCCGAGTTCTTCAATCTGTTGAACCACCCGCAGTACTTTCTGGGCGGCCTCGGCGACACAGGGCAGCAGGATATAAACTCGCCCTCCAGTTTCGGGGTAATCAATCAGACTCTGAACAACTCGCGCGATATTCAGTTTGCTCTCAGGCTTAATTTCTAGCGGCCGTGTCGCGCGCGTCAATATAGGGCAGATTGAGGCCAACTCAGTCTGCCCTCAGTTTTATAGAGAAGAATCTGCCGGATCGAAGAATCTGCCCGAACAATGACAGGCAGCACGGCGAGGCTATCGATGAAGTTCGGGAAGGCTCGGTTCTCGGCAGCGATGCTACTTATGTTATGCCTCGCCTGTTTCGGCCAAGTCGAGCGCAAGATCATCATCGATCAGGACGCTGCAGGGCCTGGGGGCACGGACCAGCAATCGATCCTGTTGTTGATCCAGTCGCCGCAGACCAAAGTCTTGGGCATTACCGTGGTGACTGGCGATCAGTGGCTCAGGGCGGAAGTGGCGCACACGTTGCGCATGCTCGAGTTGATCGGGCGCGCGGACATTCCTGTCGTGCCGGGAGCCGAATATCCTCTCGTTCGGACCAAAGACGATACGGAACGTTGGGAGCAGCGATTCGGCTCGGTAGCCTGGTTGGGAGCCTGGACTCCAAAGTTCTACCATCCTCCGGAGGAGCTAGGCGACCTGCCAGAAGGCGCGCCCAGCACGAAACCGCTCGATGAAGACGCTGCACATTTCCTGGTGCGCACGGTTCGCAAGTTTCCCAACGAGATCACGATTTACGCCGGCGGTCCGATGACCAACCTGGCCCTAGCCATCTCTCTCGATCCCGAATTTCCGCGGCTGGTTAAAGAGCTCGTATTCATGGGCGGCAGCTTAAATCCCGTCACCGACGATCCCGAGTTCGTGGACACTCCAAGGCGGGAATTCAATCTCTGGTTCGATCCTGAAGCGGCGCATGTTGTGCTGCGGGCACCGTGGAAGAGGATCGTTTGTACTCCGGTGGATATCTCCGTCAAGACGCGACTTACCACTGAGCTGATTAACCGAGTCAAGGCGGGCAAATCCCCGGCGGCACGTTATGTGGGGCAATATACGCGTCTGCACGGCAATTACAACTATCTGTGGGACGAGTTGGCGGCCGAGGCTTGGATCGATCCGAGCCTCATCACAAAGAAAGAAACTCGCTTTCTTGAGGTGGATCTCGACCGCGGAGCCGGCTATGGAAACACTCTGAGCTGGTCGGAGCAAGACAAGCCCAAAGGCGCCCTGCAGCCGGTCGAGCTCCAGGTGGATTTAGATACGGAGAGGTTTTACAAGCTGTTTGTGGAGTTGCTGACGGCGCCGACGCCGGCGAAGAACTAGCGGGGAGTTCCTATCTCTGAGGAACAGCTGATCAAGCGTCCAATGGCGACAACGGACTACAACTTAAATCTCATGAACCCTCCCCCACCGCATCATGGCCGAAATCTACACAGCGATGGGCCTCGCCAACGAAGCCGCCAGCGAACAGCAGGAATCCGAGCGATTGGCCAAGCCTGCGGAGAAGTAGAAGCCCGAAAAATTCCCGGATTGATCGCATGTACCAACCCTGCTCGTGAGTGATGACGAGGGAAAGAATTACATGGCAAGCACTACCGCCGCCACAAGCAACTTCCTGAAACCAAGGGTGCTATATGTTTGGCAAGTTTTGTGCAGCAGAATAGACGCAGCCAAACGAGCCGAATTGACATCTAACCGAGGCTCAGAGGAATGCAGCTATTGCCTCATCCGATGTAAGATGTCAGAAGTCGTGAGCGGGCGCGTCGTTCAGACCATACCAGTAACTTTCCCAAGCCGACACCAGGAGATTGTGAGCTTGCCGGGGGCATCGTCCCTCTGTTTGGAATCGAGGACCGTGGCATGCGATTGCTGAGCGCTCGACTTATCGTCTCTCTTATCGTCGGCGTCACGCTCGTGTCCCTATGCTCGTCGTATTACCAAGTACTGGTGCAAAAAGGAGTTCTTCGAAAGGACCTGCAGCGGCGGGCCGAAGTCCTGGGAGACAGCCTGACGAGAAATGTTGAGCGCGACCTGGAGCGAAATGACCCGCAGGCTCTGCAACGGACAGTGCAGCGTTTCGCGAATCGCGAGCACCTTGCGGGCCTGGCAGTGTATGACCCCCAAGGGAGAGTAATTGCCGTTACCAACGATCTGCAACCGCAGATGGCGAGCGCACCGGCTGTGGTTGCACGAGCGTTGAAGCAGGACGGGGGTGCCGACGCCTTCCAAAAACTGGGGACCGCCTCGGTGCATATCTACGTTCAGCCGCTGCACCGGCAGAACCAGGTGAGTGGCGCATTGGCGATTGTGCACGACGCGGGTTACATCCGGGTGGAGACCCGGCGCATCTGGCGTGAGACATTCTTGAGCGCTCTGGCCCACGTGTTTCTGATTGTGTTGACCACGCTGTTGATTGTCCGCTGGAGCATTGCCGGTCCTATCGCCCGGACCGCGCACTGGATGAAAGCGCTGCGCACTGGACTGGCTCCTGCGATGCGTATCAAGGTACCGGATCTGGAGTTGTTCCGGCCTTTGGCGCGCGAGGTGGCGACTTTCGCCGAGAGTCTCAACACAGCGCGCTCGGCGGCGGAACTGGAAGCGCGGCTGCGGGAAAAAGGGGAGTCGCTGTGGACCGCCGAGCGGCTGGCGGTAAACGTCCGCGCACGGCTGGAAGATGGCAGGCTTTTCGTGGTTTCCAACCGCGAACCTTACATCCATGTGCATCGCGGCAAGACGGTGGAGGTCAATGTGCCTCCCAGCGGCTTAGTTACGGCACTTGAACCGGTGCTGCGTGCCTGCGATGGAACCTGGGTCGCCCACGGCAGCGGAGACGCGGACCTGGAAGCTGTAGACGCGCAGGACCGGCTCAGAGTGCCTCCCGACGATCCGCGCTACACTTTGCGCCGGGTCTGGCTTACCAAAGAAGAGGAAGAAGGTTACTACTACGGATTTGCCAACGAGGGCTTGTGGCCGCTTTGCCACATTGCGCACACCCGGCCAATTTTTCGCGCCAACGACTGGAACGCTTATCAGGAGGTCAATCGCAAGTTTGCGGATGCTCTTCTCGAAGAGATGGAAGGCACGAACCGGCCGGTGGTCCTGGTGCAGGACTATCATTTCGCACTGTTGCCCCGGATCATCAAGCAGCGCCGGCCAGACGCGCGGGTGGCGATTTTCTGGCACATTCCCTGGCCGCACCAGGAAGCATTCGGAATCTGCCCCTGGCAACGGGAGCTGATCGACGGGCTACTGGGCGCGGATCTGGTTGGTTTCCACATTCAATCGCACTGCAACAATTTCCTGCAGACGGTCGACCGGATCGTGGAGTCCCGCATCAACTGGGAACATTTTTCCGTGCAGCGCCTCGACCATCTCACTGCGGTTCGACCTTTTCCGATCAGTGTTGACTTCCCCCAGGCTGCGGCCGAACCTGCCCCCGAGCCGCCCTACGTGGAGCGATCGGCTCTCTTAAAGTCTTTGGGGATCGAAGCGACTTTCATGGGAATCGGAGTCGACCGGCTGGACTATACAAAAGGAATTGTGGAGCGCTTCTTGGCGGTGGAGCGTTTGCTGGAGAGATATCCGCGTTTCCAGGGCACGTTCACACTTGTCCAGATCGGCGCTCCCAGCCGCACTCACATCAAGCGCTATCGCGAGTTTGAGGCCGAAGTGGAAGCCGAGGCCGACCGGATTAACTGGCGTTTCCAGATGGAAAAGTGGAAACCGATCGCCTTGCTCAACCGGCAGCACAATCACCAGGAAATCCAGACCTACTATCGCGCGGCCGACCTGTGCCTGGTGACGTCGCTGCACGATGGCATGAATCTTGTGGCGAAAGAGTTTATCGCCGCACGGCAGGACGAACGTGGGGTGCTGATTCTAAGTTGCTTCACCGGAGCGGCGCGCGAACTGCGCGACGCCTTGCAGGTCAATCCCTACGACATCGACCAGACGGCGGAGGCGATTCGAGCCGCCCTCGAAATGGCGCCGGAAGAAAAGGAAATACGGATGCAACACATGCGGAAGATCGTCCGCGAGCACAATGTCTATCGCTGGGCGGGCAATCTGATCGCGGAGCTCTGCGAAGTGCGCCTCGAAGTTCATCAGGGAGGCGCGGAAAGACCTCAGATAGCCGCTTCCATAGGCGGCCGGGGATAAATAGGACTATATGCCCACCGCCAGGAAGCCGCCGTTGCGTACGCCCGATAAGCCGTTCTACTTCAATACTTCGGAAAGCCTGCTGCGCATCGGGCGGCAGAAGGCCAGCAACCTGTCCGAACTGCTGGACGCGTTGCGCGCATGCCCGGATGACTCAATCTTTCAACATACCTTCCGCACCCTGCAAGAGCATCATTTCATCCGGCAGGGGTTTTCCAACGATTTCGCGCACTGGAGCCTTTCCGATTGCAACGAGCCGGTACTTGCGGAACAACTGGCCAGCGTGGATGTTCGCGAGTTCACCGAAATCGAGGGGTTGCGCGGTCGCATGATCGAGATCGTCGACGAGTTCTTGCGAGGGCATCCGTCGGCGGGTAGCCGCAGCGCACACGAACCCTTCTATTTCTGTGCCTCTGACATCATCGTGTTGCCTACGAAGTTTGTTCCGGATTCGTTGCCCGGCTTTCTCAAGGGCTTGCGGCAGGTAAGCATACACTCGATTCACCACCACTTCATTGAAGCCCGCTTACGCCTCAAGTGTATGTCCAACGACTTCTCCCAATGGCTGGAAGAAGAAATCGGCCTAACCGACGCGGCGCAGGCGATTGAGCGCATCGACATCTATACCAATACGCTGGAAGGCGTACGCCAGAAAATCGCCCGCATCGTGGAGAAGGTGTTGAACTAGCTCAAAACTATGAAACCGCCACGACAGCCCGCCGCACCCGCACCGAATGATCTGAAGTCGAAGTCACAACAGGACACGACCGTCTCCAAAGCGACGGAGTCACCAGCCAAGCCGCTTCCCGCGCCTGCTCGCGGTAATGGTCGGCCCCTGCCCAGCAGCCTGCTGACCCCCCCGGCGCCCCCGCCGGCGCCACATCTCGACGATTATCGGGATATTATCGGGCAGCCCCAGATTGACGCGCTACGGTTTTTGGCTCGCGAACTCAAGGGCAAATCGCTCAAGATGGTGAACTCAACGGCAGTGGGCGGCGGCGTCGCCGAGATGCTTAACCGCATCGTGCCCCTGGTCACCGAGCTTGACGTGCCCACGCATTGGGACGTGATCACCGGAGGCAATGATTTCTTCGAAGTCACGAAGGCTTTTCACAACGCTCTGCACGGCACTCCCTACGAGCTTACTAAGAACGCGCGGGAAATATTTCTGACCTACAACGAGTTGAACCGGGATCGGATGCATTTCGACGAGGATCTTGTAGTCATTCACGATCCGCAACCGGCCGCGCTCGTTCAGGCACGAGACAACACTTCGGCTCGCTGGGTCTGGCGTTGCCACATCGATCTATCCAATCCCAATCCACAGGTCTGGGAGTTCTTGCGTCCCTTCGTCGAGCAATACGATGCCGCAATCTTTTCTTCGCAATCATTCGCACGGCAACTCACCATCCCGCAATACCTGTTTTACCCATGCATCGATCCACTGTCGGAAAAGAACAAAGAACTGTCTGACGCGGAGGTGCAGAAAGTCTGCGATGAGTTCGGTATCGACCGCTCTCGCCCGATCGTGACGCAAGTGTCACGATTTGACCGCCTGAAGGATCCGATAGGCGTGGTAAAGGCGTACAAGCTGGCAAAGAAATACGTTGACTGCATCCTCGTACTTGCCGGCGGAGGCGCGAGCGATGATCCCGAAGGCGCGGTGGTCCTGCAGGAAGTGAAAGAAGAGGCTGGAAACGACCCGGACATTATTATTCTCGATCTTCCTCCCTGGTGCGCACACGAGATCAACGCCATCCAGTGCGCTTCCACCCTGGTGATTCAAAAGTCGATCAAGGAAGGCTTCGGTTTGACGGTTACCGAAGCGCTATGGAAGGGCAAACCCACGATCGCCGGAGCGGTCGGAGGAATACCAAACCAGATCATTCACAAACTTACGGGAGTTCTCGTGCATTCCGTAGAAGGGTGCGCTTTTCAGATTCGCTATCTGCTCACTCATCCCGATTTCGCACGCCGCATCGGGTTAAGCGGAAAGGAACACGTGAAAGAAAACTTCCTGATTACGACCAATGTAAAGCGCTGGCTGCTATTGTTCCGCCTTCTCAGCCAAATATAGCCAGCCGGTTCTGAGCTAGCGAGAACCGGCGCTAAACTGAAATACGGTCACGCTGTGATACTTCTGCCCCGGTTTCAACTCCGTCGTCGGAAAGCCGGGGTGGTTGGGAGAGTCAGGGAAGTGCTGCGTCTCCAGGCAGAAAGCGGAGCGCTTGCCATAGACATGTCCGTTCTTTCCCGTGATGGATCCATCCAGGAAATTTCCCGAGTAGAACTGGAGGCCGGGTTCCGTGGTGAGAACTTTCAGCATTCTGCCCGTGGTCGGCTCAGATACTTCGGCAGCCTCGGCGAGTTGGCCCTCGGGATGATCCAGCACGAAGTTGTGGTCATATCCCTTGCCTGCCTGCAACTGGGCGTCATTCGCGTAGATCCGCTCCCCCATAGCGTGAGGAGTGCGAAAATCAAATGGCGTGCCTTGCACCGGCTTCAGCTCTCCCGTGGGAATCAGAGTTGAGGCCACGGGAGTAAATCGTGAAGCGTCGATTTTCAGCATATGACCCAGCACGTCTCCCTGGCCCTGCCCGGCTAGATTGAAATAGGAATGGCTGGTGAGGTTGAGGACAGTGTCTTTATCAGTCGTGGCCGAGTACTCGAGGCTCAAAGCGCTGCTTTTCAGGATATAGCGCACCGTCACCGTCAGAGTTCCGGGAAATCCTTGCTCGCCATCTTTGCTGACGTATGTTAGCTCCACTCCGTCTTTGATCGGCTTGCCAGTCCAGACCGCCTTGTCGAAGCCGCGGACGCCGCCGTGCAAAGCATTGTCTCCGTCGTTCTTTGGAATCGAATACGTCTTGCCGTCAAGCTGGAAGGTGCCGTGTGCGATGCGATTGGCGTAGCGGCCGATGAGGGCGCCAAAATATGGACTCTTTGCGATGTACTTGTCGACCGAGTCGTATCCGAGCACCACGTCGTCGAGCTTTCCGTTGCGGTCCGGGGTGCGGAGGGAAACGATGATTCCCCCATAGGTCATGATGCGGGCTTCGAGCTTGCCATCACTCAGCGTGTAGAGATCCACGGAAGTTCCTTCCGAAGTTTGCCCGAAAGGTTGCTTGGTAACGCGGGTCGGGGCTGCCATGGCTGCTGAGAGCATAAACAGGCTCACAAGAATTGCAAGCACGTAGTTCGCCTTGATTGGAGACATCAGACTTCTCCTGGCTGTTTGCCGGCACGTATAACCGGGCAGGCAGCCGACCTGCTGGAGGCGGCTTGATCGCTCTGAGCCTCCGTATCTTCGCAATATTACCTGAACCTCGACGGGCACCAGCTGCGGCGATGCAAGCTGCACGAAGATGCTATCCTCGCCCAATGAAGCCGCGCTCCCTATCTTCCACGATGAAGACACCGGCCGCCCTTTTCTTAACGCTGTATTTAGCGACGTCACTATGGGCCCAATCCGGCAACGTCATTGTGGTCGATCCATCGGCGCCGGCGCATCCGTTCCTCACTTCTGGGAACAGATCCCGACTCTTCCTACATGGGTCAGCGGTGCGATGGCCTTATCGGCATGATGTTCTACTGGACTTTTGCCGACGAATTTGAAGAGCAGGGCGTCGTGAAGCCGCCTTTCTATGGAGGATTCGGACTGGTTGCCGAGGATGGAATCCCGAAGCCCCCTTTCAATGCTTTCAAGTTGCTGCATCGTTTGGGCGAAGAGCGTGTCGAACTGAACTCCGATTCTGCGCTGCTTACGAAGAAGAAAGATGGCTCGCTGGTTCTGGCCATCTGGAACTACGCGCCGCCGGGCAAACCGGGCGCTCCGAAGACTGTGACCTTGCATCTCAATCACGGCCGATTTCGGCACTCCCTCATTGCGATCGTCGTTCCCGGCCATGGAGATGTTCATTCGGCCTACGTGAAGATGGGCTCGCCGCCGTATCCGACACAGAGTCAGATCACGGAGCTGAAGAAGGCTGCGGAACTGCCTGCGCCGGAAGCGCGCGACCTGAAGCGAGGGGAATTGACTCTGACTTTTCCCTCGTACGGGCTGGCCGTCGTCGAAATAAAATAACAACCAAAGCCTCGTCCCGTGCCGGCGGGATGCGCAAGTCATCTACCTGGCCGAAAGTCGCGCCTTCCGAGCTCGCTGGCGTGCGAAGTACGCCACCGGGGTGCAGCAGTTGGAGCGCGATCTGCCGAACTGCTCTCGGTGGTCGCTTTCCCCGCGCACTTGCGGAAGAAGCCGCGCACCACCAACGTGATCGAACGCGCTTCGTGGAAGTACGCCGCCGCACTCGACCCATGGCGTGTTTTGTGAACGTCGAAAGCGTCGACCGCATCATCTACTCCATCTTCCAGAGATTTAACCTGGAATGGAAAACCCGCACCCTCAACCTACTTACACAAGCAGCTTGACGTCACCCTCCTTCCGCCCCTTTGACTTCACGGATCTTCTGCGTAACAATACGCGCGTCCCGGTCATCCCCGCCTGCGACGGATTCCAAGCTTCCGGAACTGCTTTTCACGGTGTCTTTCCCGAAGGCGCTCGATTGAGGAGAACAAACATGTCTTGCAAGACTCTCTCGAAACTCGCAGCATTTCTCGTTAACGCTGTCCTGGCGCTTGCAATCGTTGTTGTACCCGCGGCGCGGGCACAGACCTTCACGGTACTGCATACATTTAGCGGGACTGACGGCATCGCCCCTTGGGGTCACCTCGTGCTTGATGGCGGCAGACTGACCGGCGCGACTGCCGACGGTGGGATTCTGGGGTGCACGGTCGATGGAATCGGCTGCGGAACCGTGTTCACAATGGATGCGACAGGAAATGAAACCGTTCTCTACAGCTTCGATGCGAACGGAGACGGGGAGAATCCATTTGGCGGAGTCGTTACGGATGGCAAAGGCCACTTCTACGGAACGACTTTGTTAAGTGGAACGGTCGGCTTCGGCAGCGTATTCGAGGTCGACTATCGGGGTGATTTCCGCGTGCTTTACAGTTTCACCTATGGAAGCGATGGTGGACATCCGACTTCTGGGCTGCTTCGAGACCCCACTGGAAATCTCTATGGGACGACGCAAGACGGAGCCAATGGGTTCGGAACTGTCTTCAAGATCGATCCCAACGGCAACGAAACTACGCTTTACACATTTAATCGGGGGACAGACGGAGGAGTTCCGCGCGGCGGTTTGATTCGGGATGGTTTGGGCAACCTCTACGGCACTACCCTGGAAGGCGGGAATCTGAGTTGCGGGCTCCAGAGCTTCGGCTGTGGGGTAGTCTTTCGCCTGGACACCGCTGGCAATCTGCAGGTGTTGCATACGTTTCTCGGAGGTAAAGATGGATCTGCACCGGGCGCCAACTTGATGGCCGGAGCAGATGGCAGCTTATATGGGAACACCATCAACGGCGGGGGCGGGAATTGCACGAGCGGCCCTTACGACAATGGCTGCGGCGTGATCTTCAAGATTGCGAGGAATGGCAGATACAGTATCCTCTATCGATTTACCGGCGGAGCGGACGGGGCATTTCCCGATACCGCCCTCGTCCACGATGGCAGTGGGAACCTTTTTGGGGTTGCGCCCGACGGTGGCCCGACCTGCTCATTCCCTCTCGGCTGCGGAACTGTGTTTAAGCTCGCTCCAAACGGAATCTTTACCGTATTGCACGGCTTCACGGATGTACCCGACGGCGAAGCTCCACGCGGCTTGACGATCTCTTCAACCGGAGTCCTGTACGGAACTGCTGCAGGCGGCGGATCCGGCGATGGAGTAGTGTACAAGGTAGTTCAGTAGCCGCGCGGGTTGCAGGAAATGCGGGAGAGACGGGGAACGTTCCTTGTTTATTCATGCAAGAGAAATGTCACGTCTGTCGCCTCTGGCCCGACATGGAGCAAGTCATTGGCGCGGCAGCGACTCGTTGCGGCGCCAGATGGGAGAGTCCCGGCGATCCCAGCGCCAGCACGCCCAGTGTGGCGGCTGTGGGAGCTTGAGGCCGCGTGAATTCGGGATTTTGTTTCACGGCAGTATTCGGCTCTTTGGTTTCGCCTGCCCGGATCGGCTTATTTGCGGTGGTTTCGTAGGCATAGCCTTTTATCTCCGCCGTGACGGTTCCTTGCTGGTTCAAAGCTACCGAAAACTTGGCCCAACCGTAATGCTTCTGACCACCAAGCTCAAACTGCAAGTCGAGATAATGGTTCTCACCCCACGTTCCTCCCCCTGAGCCGCGGTAGGCAATCGCCATCGTCGCGCTAGGGGAAAATATATTGGCAGGGCCGATCATGGTACCCGCCGGTAACGGCTGTGCGTCGCTGCCCGGTTGACGCACGCGGACCGCGTCGCCGGGATGCAACCCAAATGCGATGACGAAGCTTGTAGCCCCAAGTCCGAGATCGGCAGCATCTTCGATACGGAAGTCGTTAACGCCATCGTGGTCAAGATCGATCCAACGGCTGGCGCTCGTTCTGAACTTGATGTGAGCAGGCGTGTAGACGATCTCAGCCTTCGCGGACTGGGTTAGCGCCAGCAATCCCACCCCGGCGGCGCCGGCGGCGAGTGCATAAACATTCAGGTCGCGCTGCACGGAGTGACGAAGCCTGAGAGATGGAGGAGCGGCGTTGGCGAAAAGCATCGGAGGGGTTTCCTAAGCCAGCCATTATGTTTCCCGTCGGAGGCCCTGTCAATAAAGGGATTGGCCCGGTGATGTAAATTCTTCTGAAGCCAACAAGAACCGGAATGCCCCACTCGCCGGACCTATTGTAGTATGGGATCGCTAGGCGGGTTTGGCCTTCGATCCCGGGCGTCGACTCTATAGACCTCTACCGCCCCGCGCCATCCAGGTGCAGATTGAAATTGAAACACCGCATCTCCAGTGGCCAGAGTATTCCGCCATTCTGGTCGATTCGTCTCAACCCTGATCTCATCCGTTGTGAAGTTCGGAATCCATTCCCTGAATTGCGCCACGGCGTTTGCATACATCCGAATACGTGTTGGGTCGAAACCCATCACGCGAGTTGCCAGCCAGTCCACCAATAGGGGATTAAATCCCGCCAAGACAATTCCCGAGGGATAGGCGTCGGGATGCAGCGGACCATTGCCCTGTCCACCTACTATCCCATCAATGACCGAAAAGTACTGACGTTGAGGATTTGGCTGAATTTTTCCTTCTCGATCAGCCGTAAGCAAGATTCGATTCAAGTCTAAGGCCATCCGCCAAGCAGTATCATTCCCGTGCCAGTTTCCATATACAGGAGATGACCCATTACTGCGATGAAACAAATTCAGGGCCCTCCGGAACTGCTTCCACACAAGAAAAGGATACTTACCAAGCTCCCAGTTCTTACCGAGAAGTAAGTCAGACAGATGTCGCTCGACAATATCCTCCCATCGGGGATTTGAGAATTCATCACCTCCCGCCCATTGAGGGCCAACGCGGTAGTGGGCAAGATGGTTCTTATCCGTATTTATCCCAACCATATTCTTCAGGTTCAGTGTGGTTCCCACTTTGCTATGAACCTTTAATTTCGGCACTGAGATGACGGCGTCACTCGATAGAACGTCGGAGGCGATCTTGTACTCGTGCCTATGTCCTTGATAAACGTAAGGGCAGGTGATAGCGGATTGCGCTGAACTTGACCCATGCTGCGCCCATAGTGAAAGCATTATACTTGCACGCGCTAGTCCCGGCTCCCGGAGCGGTGTTGTGTGACGTTTCACCGCCGTGGAGTGGCGGCGTACAAATGCGAATTGGAAGTGCATTGATGTTCTGCTTGGAAGACTAAGACGAGTTCTTGCAGGAAGATCGGATTGTAATTCTTGGTGGAAACCCAGCGGGAAATCCAGAAAAACATGACCGTCTACAAAATCGACACCATCGCTGTAGACGGAAAACCAGAAGTGCAGTTTAAGTGCTTGAAAAGATTGGTCGGGGAGAGAGGATTTGAACCTCCGACCCCCTGGTCCCGAACCAGGTGCTCTACCAGGCTGAGCCACTCCCCGACTGTGCGGCGGCGCTGCGGGGCGCGCGCCGTTCCGCAAGCCCCAGTTTTCGATGGGCACAAAAATTATAGCACTACGGAGTTGCGCCGCCGTGGAGGCCGCGGCGCCAGACCGCGCGAGTCACATCGGGCTAATCAAAGCGACACACTACCCGCTTCTCAGGGT
>JBAVAV010000412.1:0-1730 GCA_049585895.1 Candidatus Sulfotelmatobacter sp.
GTGCAGGACGTTCACAGCGGCCAGGGAGCGGCAGTATGGAAGGGCGTGTTTCTGGCCGATATTTCTGACGCCGCCAATCCCATCATTACGCTGGCGCGCGAAGGTATCCTGGTAGCCGAAGGCCGCGATCGGCTTCACTTGCATCTCACCGACGGTTCTACGCACGAAACCGATCCCAAACAGCCGGATCATTATCAGATTTCCAGTTTTCAGCGGACGGACATTCCCATTACGCTGCCTTCCGCCGAGGCCAAAGCCGAGGAAGCCATTCCCGTGGGCGTAGTGCCCACGTGGGATTTGCGTAACCGCGCCCGGCGCGTCGATCCCATTGCCGCGCGCTGGTATCTCATCGAGTTTCATCGGCGCTTTGCCCTGCCCACCGCCTGCCTGGTACTCGCTCTGGTCGGCATTCCTTTAGGTTTGTCCTCGAAGAAGAGCGGCAAGTCCGGGGGATTCGTTCTCACGATTGCGCTGGTGTTCGCCTACTATTTCGTTTCTTTGATCGGAATCTCGCTGGCGCGCCAGGGACATGTGACTCCCGAGCTGGGAGCCTGGCTGGCCAATATCGTGTTTTTTGCCGGCGGTGTTTTTTTGCTCTGGCATGCCGAGCGGCGTCCCTTTGAACTCACTTCCCTGCGCCTCGCCTGGAAGCGGGATGACTTCCGCCAAAACGGCAATGGCCAGGCCCGCGCCCTTGGCCGCGGACGCCGTGAAAATGCCTTCGAACGCGCCGCCTCACGCCGCCGTGTCTTCAGCGCCAGCTTTCCCACCCTGCTCGACGATTGTGTTCTGCGTGACTTCTTCCTCTATCTGGGGCTCATCCTGTCCACAATCCTGGTCCTGGTCCTGGTGTTCACGCTCTTCGAGCTGCTGGGCGACATCATGCGCAACCAGACGCCTGCCCTGGTGGTCGCCGAATATCTGCTCAACGTCACGCCCTATATGCTCTACAACGCGGCTTACGTGATTGTTCTGCTTGCGGTGCTGATTACGTTCGGGCTGATGAGCCGGTCGAATGAGATCACCGCCATCAAGGCCACGGGCGTCAGCATCTACCGCATAGTTGCTCCCGTGCTGGTGGCCGCCGCCCTGCTGGCCGGAGGCTTATTCTTCGCCGACCAGTTCTATCTGCCGCACGCCAACAAGCGCCAGGAAGCGCTGCACAACCAGATCAAAGGCAAGCCCGCGCAGACCTATCTGCGTCCCGACCGCAAGTGGATTTTCGGCCAGAACAACGACATTTACTATTATCAGTTCTTCGATCCCGACCGCGACCAGTTCGCCAATCTCACCGTCTTTCAGCTCGATCCCGCGCAGTTTGTCATCACTCAGCGCATCCACGCCGACCGCGCCCACTGGGCCGACAATCTGGGCCGCTGGGTCTACGAGCGTGGCTGGGAGCGTGTGCTGCTTGGCACCGCCATCGCCGGCTACCACACCTTCGACGTCTCCACTTTCGCCGAGCTCGGCGAAACGCCATCGTATTTCAAGAAGGAAGTCAAGCAATCCTCCGAAATGAACTACGAGGAGCTGCACCGCTACATTCGCGATCTGCAGCAGAGCGGCTTCGACGTGGTCCGCCTGCGCGTGCAGTTGCAGAAGAAGCTTTCCTATCCGTTGATCACCCTGATCATGGCGATATTGGCCGTTCCCTTTTCACTTTCTTCGGCGAAAAAAGGAGCGGTTACAGGCGTAGCCGTCGCGGTGGGAATTGCCGTGGTCTATACGGT
>JBAVAV010000413.1:0-2998 GCA_049585895.1 Candidatus Sulfotelmatobacter sp.
ATGAACTGCCGTTCGGCCGCGGCAAGCACTGGGGCAGTGGTTGGAACGGCGCCACCAACGCCTTCCTGGGTGGATGGCAGGCTAATGTCATCGCTTCGATCGGAACCGGTACGCCTTTCGACACTACGAATACGATTTTTGACACCGGTTGTCCCAATGGATGTTCGATCCGCCCGAATTACACTGGCGGCGCTAAAGTCGGCTACCAAGGGCGTGCGTCGAACGCCAATATCATTTGGCTCAGCGCACCTTCAACCGCCTTCATGCAGCCCGCGCAAGATCCAACGACAGGTCAATTCGCTTCGGTTGGGTCGCTGTCTAAGAACGCTTTTTACGGCCCCGGCTACGATCCGGTGGATTTTTCCATCTTCAAAACTTTCAGAGTGACGGAGCGGGTGAAGACGGAATTCCGCGCCGAATTCTACAACATCTTCAACACACCGCAGTTCGCAAACCCGGATTCGAATTTTGCCGATTTTGGCGGAAATTACGGAACCATCAATTCCACTCGCGAGTTTTCCGAGCGCGAGATTCAGTTCGCACTGCGCTTTACGTTCTAGACGTTCACCGTAGGCAGAGGGGAACGGGCTTCGCCTGTTCCTCCTTCTGGCCTCCCGTGCTCCATGCCGTCACCCCCGCCAAATCGATTTTTCACAGTCTGGCTGCTCATGCTGGTGGTTCTGCAGGGAGGTCTCGTTGCAGTAAGCCACGGCGCTTCGATCACGGGGGCCAATCCTCCTCGCGTCGAGAAGATCGAGCCCCCAAACTGGTGGATTGGCCTGCCCGATCCCATGCTGTTGCTTAGCGGCGAGAACCTGGCGGGAGCGCGCGTTTCCACCAGCACACCCGGGGTTCGTGTGGTTCGCATTTTAGACGGTCTCAGCCCTCACTATCTTTTCGTCTGGTTGAAGGTCATCGACACCGCTTCGCCGGGAAGTGTCAGGTTAGAGGTTTTGACCGAGGGTGGACATCAGGAGGTGGATCTGCGGTTGGATCATCGAGACGCAGCGGCCGAGACACCCAACGAAAAAAAAGGCTTCAACGGTTTTGGTCCTGACGACGTCATCTATTTGATCATGCCGGATCGTTTCGACGATGGCGACACCAGCAACAATTTTTCCACCTCCGGGGCCTACGATCGCAATTCGCCGCTCGCCTATCACGGCGGCGACCTGCGCGGCATTCAGCAGCGGCTGCCGTACCTAAAGGATTTGGGCGTCACCACGATTTGGATCACTCCCGTTTACCAAAATGACGACCGCACCGGCCGCGACTATCACGGATACGGAGCGATTGATCTGTATGCCGTCGAAAAGCATCTGGGCACGCTCGCCGATTACCGCTCGCTGGTGAACGCGGCCCACGAGCAAGGGATGAAGGTGCTGCTCGACATTGTTCCCAATCACGTTGGGCCGACGAATCCATGGGTAGAGAATCCGCCGACTGCGCGCTGGTTTCATGGCACGCGGGAAAAGCATCTGGACAGCAGTTCACCGTTTGCCGTCGAGACGGACCCGCACGCGCCACCGCTCGAATGGCGAGACGCCGTCGAAGGATGGTTCGCCGGCATTCTCCCTGACATGGGAACCGACGACCCGATCACCTCCCAATACCTGCGCCAGAATGCACTGTGGTGGGCGGAGACGGGCGCGCTCGATGGTTTTCGGATCGACACTTTTCCGTATGTCGACCGCCCGTTCTGGCGTGACTTTCACGCCGATGTGCACCGAGCCTATCCCCGCTTCAGGACCGTGGGCGAAGTTTTCAATCCGGACCCTACGGTGACTGCATTCTTCGTGGGCGGAAAAATCACCGAAGGTATTGACACCGGTCTCGATACCGTCTTCGATTTTCCGCTCGCGTTCACAATCCGCAAAGTCGTTCTGCAAGGCGCATCCGCCAGGCAACTCGAAGAGGTTCTACGCCACGACTGGATGTTTCCTCATCCCGAAAACCTAGTCACCTTCTTCGACAATCACGATACCAAGCGCTTCATGGGAGAACCTGGCGCCACCACGCAGAAGCTGAAGCTCGCACTCTCTCTCCTGTTGACCCTGCGCGGGATCCCTGAAATTTATTACGGCGACGAGATCGGAATGCCTGGTGGCGACGACCCCGACAACCGCCGCGATTTCCCCGGTGGTTTTCCCGGCGACAAGCGCGACGCCTTTACCTCCGAAGGCCGCACTTCCGCAGAACAAAGCGTGTTTACCCATGTCCGGGATCTTCTGCGGATGCGGCACGAACACCCGGCCTTGCGCGGAGGTGAATTAGTTCACTTTTTTGGCGATGACCAGGTCCTCGCCTACATTCGTCAGTACGCCGGAGGCCCGGGTGGACCCGCCGAGCAGTTGCTGATGGTGATGAACAACGCCGACCAGCCGAGGACAGTAGAATTCGACATCAGCGATACGCCGATCGCTACAACTCGATCCGTTACGACGTTAATGGGCACGGGCGAAGCCGAACGTGTAAACGGACCGAGGATCAGAGTTCCTGTGGCTCCGCGCTCGTTAGGTATCTATCAGTTGAAGTGAGTTCATTCGGAGCGGGGGGCGTAACCGCGGTCTGGACAAGAGTGGAAGGTTGTCTATGGAAGTTAAGAAACACATTTTCTTTCTTTTGATTTGCATCGGGAGCATTCCGGCAACACTTCAGGGACAGGGGGCTCCGGGCTCTCCCGGAGCCATTCCCACCTGGACTCCTGGCAGCAAAGAAGCAGTGGGTACTGCAACCTCCACCGATTCTCACGTCTGGTTCACGCTTCAGGGCGGCATCCTGACTGAGGTCTACTACCCGCGCTTGGATACCGCCGATGTGCATTCACTGGAATTCGCGGTGAGCGATGGAAAGAGGGTCTGGCTTGAGTCCAAGGATATGCTGCACTCACTCTCATCCATCGATGAGAACGCACTGGTCTATCGCCAGACCAGCAGTGATCCCGCAGGACATTTCCAGATAAACAAAACCTATGCTACCGATCCGCATCACGATACTT
>JBAVAV010000414.1:0-2354 GCA_049585895.1 Candidatus Sulfotelmatobacter sp.
CCCCGCAATCCGATTCCAGCTCGCCTACAAAACCCTTGCCGCGGCAGAGGGGCTGGACGTCAGAAAAAACCCTCCTCTAAGTAAAGAGGAAAAGTGTTTTCTCTTGACATCCCCTTTTATAGAACCCAGCCTTCAGTTTGAACTTGCTATTGCGGCTGGATCGCCGCGGCAGCGGAAGGCGCGCCGGCAGCCGGCTCGAGGGCTGCGCCGCAGTAGGGGCAGAACTTGTCGCTGAGATCGACGCTGTGTTGGCAGTGTGGGCAGACGGGCCGCAGACGGTTGCGGCAGCGGGGACAGAAGCTGAAGCCCGGATCGACGTCGGCATCGCATTGCGGACAGCGGGCGGCGCGCGGTTTGCGCAAAACGAAATAGAGGACGATTCCCAGCCCGTTGGGGACAAAGATTGCAATGAGCGTCCACCACAAGCGGCTCATGTTGCGCCGTCCCGCGTCCTGGTTGATGTAGCCAATCAGCACGGCGTAGCAGCCGAGCGCTGTTCCCATGAGGATTCCCAGCAGGCACCGAACCGGAAGCCGGGGTGCGTGGGGATCCATGCCGACAACGGTCACAAAAAGCACAGCTATCGTCACGAAGACCGCTGTGAATAAGTAATAGGCCCAAGGCGCAAAGATGCGGATTTCGTCTTTGGATGGCGTGGAAGTTTGATTTCTGTTTGTCATTTCAAAATCTCCTATTTCCATTCCGGCACTAATCTCGTTCCCGGCTCTAGCCCTGGTAAGAACCAGTGTGATCCGCCAGGTGGTTATCCCTGGCCAGCAGCAGTATTGCCGTCACCAAAGCCGGCACCAGGCAGAAGACCAGGAAAGCTACTTGCCAGACCGATGAAGCCAACTGTGCCCGCGCGCCCAACCATTCAAAGCCGCGCCACAGAGCGACTGCGCTGAGGAGCGCGAATAGGGTTACGGCTGTACAACTGACCGAAACCAGCCACCGGCGTTCCCGATGGCGCTGCAATTCCAGGGCGCGGCGGCGCACCCTCATCTGCGTGGTCGAGACCAGGCTCCGCTCGGCGGCGATGGAGATGGCGCGCAACCCATGAATCGTTTCCGCGGCGTTCTCGGCAAATGCGCGGCACGGTGCACAGGTTTCCAGGTGCGCTGCCAACCACGCATTCGAGGACCGTTCGTCGGAGAGACGACCGGAAGCACGACCGGAAAGACGGCCGGCGCCGGGGATCTCCTCGGGACCGGCTAATGCAATCAATTTCCGTGCCCGTTCATGCGTATCGTCGTTCATATGGGCGTTCACAGTGACGCTCCTTTTAACCACGGCTCGAGCGCGCTCAGTCCGCGGTAGATCCTGGATTTCACAGTTCCCAAGGGCACGCGCGCCACGCTCGCGATCTCGTCGAGAGACATGCCCTCCTGAAATCGAAGCACCAGCGCTTCACGGTATTCCGCGGGGAGATGTTGCATGCCGGCCGCAATGTGCTCGCTTTGCTCGCGCTGCAGAGTCAGATCAAAAGCCGAGGCCCGTTCCGCCGCAGCCACGTCGAACGATGCTTCGCCGTCATTCATCAAACCGTCGAGACTGGCGGGCTGTTTGCGGCGCATATGATCGATTGCCAGGTTGCGCGCAACCGTGAAGAGCCATGTGCTGAATGCGTATTTGTCGTTGAACTGGTTTCCGCGTTCGAGCACGCGGATCCAGGTTTCCTGGAACAGGTCTTCCGCCAATTCCCGGCGTCCGGTCAAGTACACAAGGTAGCGGAGAAGGCGATGCTGGTATTGCTCGATCAGGCGGTCGAGCAAGTCAGGATCTCGACGTCGAAGTCCACGGGCGATCTCGGTGCTCTCTTGCGCCATCGAGCTCTCGAAATAGAAGGCAGCCGCGTTCATCCTACCGATACATACGGGAGCAGGGGGAGAAAAGACGCAAGCGATCGACGCAAGCGATGCAGAAGTCGGCAGCAAGTGTTCTAAGCTATTGAAACGAAACGAGCCCAGTGGTTGCCTGTCATCTTGAGTGGAGCATGCTATCTTCACTAACAGCCGTCCAGTTTGAATCTGGCGAAAGGCGAGCCATAGCCGACGGATTTCGCGCTTTTCCCAAAATGGGAATCAGCGCCAATTTTTCCCTTCCTGACCCTTTTCCTAGTCACATTGGCATGGCATAGTGGAATAGTCTCTGAAAAATGTGCGCGGCCACTCGTCGCCGCGTTTTTTATTGGGGAGATTTTGGCGGAGCGAAGGGCAGATTTATGAAGAAAAGGGGATGTCAAGAGAAAACACTTTTCCTCTTTACTTAGAGGAGGGTTTTTTCTGACATCCAGTCCCCTCTGTGCGGTGGCAAGGTTCGGTGCCGGAGCATGGATCGGAGCGGGAGCATTTTGG
>JBAVAV010000415.1:0-14528 GCA_049585895.1 Candidatus Sulfotelmatobacter sp.
GTGACGGTGGGATCATCGACCTCGCTGTGTCCGTGGCGGCGGTAACCGATGAGGTCGATGACGACGTCGGTGCCGAACTTGTAGCGGTATTCGGTAGCGAGGCGGGCAACACGGACCACGGCATCGACGTCTTCGCCGTTCACGTGGAAGATGGGAATGGACTGGCGGCGCGCGATGCAGGCGGCAAAACGCGTGGAATGTTCTTCGAAATAACTGGTGGTGAAGCCAAGCAGATTATTGACCACCACGTGAATGGCACCGCAGACGGTGTAGCAGGGAAGGTCGGCGTAGTTCATGGTTTCAGCGAGAATGCCTTGCCCCGCGAAAGCGGCATCGCCGTGAAGGAGTAGCGGAAGATATTTTTCGCGTCCGCCCTCCCCAGCTCGGTCCTGCTTGGCGCGAGTGCGGCCAATGGTGACGGGGTCGACCGCTTCGAGGTGGCTGGGGTTTGAAACAAGATGGATGTGAACCTTGCTTCCGCTGCGCGTGGTGTATTCGCCGGTGGCGCCCATGTGGTATTTCACGTCGCCGGCGCCCAGAACGCTGCGTGGGTCCACGTCCTCGAACCCGGCGAAGATTTCCTCCCGGGGGCGTTGAGCGACGTGAGCGATGACATTGAGGCGTCCGCGGTGGCTCATGCCCATGACCAGTTCTATGGCGCCGTGTTGCGCGGCGGTGTCTAGGAGTTCGTCTACCAGCGGAATCAGCGCGGTCACGCCCTCCAACGAGAAGCGCTTGCTGCCGAGGTAACGCTGCTGCATGACCTGTTCGAAAACGTCGGCGCGGACGAGCAGGTCGAGAATGCGCTTCTGGTCTGGAGGTTGCGGTTCGGTTTCCATTTGCTCGTAAATCCAGCGGCGCCGTTCGGGATCGGAAATGTGATGGATCTCCACACCGATGGTGCTCGCATAAATGGCACGGGCTTCCTCGGCGTACTCGCCCTCGATCTGCAGATCGGGATGCGGGCGCGAGCGCAGGAAGCCGAGTGGATCGAGGTCGCCTTCAAGATATCCCCACTGGCGGAAAGCGCTGAACACGCGCTCGCGCTCTGGATTGGTGCCGTTGCTACGCTTGGAAGGCTCCGCCACTCCTGCAGCCGCCGAGTCAGGTGCGGTTTTGGTCTTTAAGCTTGGCATGATTGAAAGGATTGCAGTTTCTAAGATAACTGATGCGGGCTGCAACTCGCGGGATTCGGACCGGTCACGACGCAAAAATAAAGGCCGGGCATGGCCAAAACCGTGCCCAGCCTGAGTTTAATCCAACAGCTTCAAGCTGCTGAATCGCTCCTAGAAGCTAAACAGGTCGAACAGGTCTCCGATTGCCGGCGTGTTCAACGGAACATACGGGGTCGTCTTGCTGGCGATCGGGTTGGGGAAATTGTCCCGACTACGGCTGGTTACTGGAGCCAGCTTCCAGTTGCGTTCGATGAATTTCAGGATCGAAACGTGATCCGTATAGGCGTGAGAGATATGCCCAGGCTTGGCGAAGGGAGAAACCACAATCGCGGGGATCCTGGTGCCGTCTCCAAAAAAGTCGAGCGGCTGGATGTAGCCAGAATCATAGTAGCCTCCACCCTCGTCAAAGGTAACGATGATGGCGGTGCTATTCCACAATGTGGTGTTGGCACGAACGCCGTCGACAATCTTCTTTACGAAAGCCTCGAACAGGTCGAGTTTGGAAGAAGCCGGGTGACCATCG
Organism: Candidatus Sulfotelmatobacter sp.; assembly: GCA_049585895.1. Taxonomy (GTDB): domain Bacteria; phylum Acidobacteriota; class Terriglobia; order Terriglobales; family Acidobacteriaceae; genus Sulfotelmatobacter. The sequence continues at coordinate 1,699 of JBAVAV010000415.1, forward strand.
AGCCAGCCGTCGGGCTTCACCAAAGAAACCGCGGGCAAGGTACCGTTCTTGATCTGCTGGTAGAGCAAGGTGGTGTCCTGGTTATGGGCGCGGCCCGAAGGACTGGTCATGATTGAGGTCGTGTACTGGAACGGGTTGCAAATGTTGCAGTAGTTGTTGTCGAGAGTGGTGTACAGGCCGTCTGGATTGGCGAGGTAGGCGGCCCACTGGTCTCCAAAATAGGTGAAGGAAATGTTCTTTTCGATCAACTCGTCGCCGATAGTGCGGAGGGGCGAGGGAGGAATCGTGAACACTGTCTCGTTGGGATTGCCGATATCGGCATAGGCGTTGGCGCCGTTTCCGTAATATCCAGGGTTATAGTTGTTCAAAAGATAGTAGTGGCCCTCCTCGCAATGAGGATCAATGGGCCGCGCGAGCGAACCCAGATAAGTGGCAACCGGCGCAACGCCAGGCTGGCTGGTATCGAAACAGTTCGAGTAGGTTCCACCGCCGTAGGAGGAAGAACCGAACGAACCGCCACCGTAGCCATCCTCGGTATACCAGTTGTTCGTGCCGGGCTGCGGATTCGGGTTTTCGATTTCGTCTACGATGCCGGCATTGGGACTGCCCCCAGCGACCAACTGGTTATGCGGAGGCGTGGCGGGATTGCCATTGGAGTCGGAGAACCACATTGCGTCGCCGCTGCCGAGCATAATGTGGTTTGCCCCGGTCCCACCCATTACGGCTTGATGAAAGTTGTCGCTCATTGCGAAGTTGTCGGCGAGGCTCCTCAAGTAAGGAGCGTCCCCCTGCAGGACGTTATAGAAGCCCATCGCGGTTGAGCCTTCCTTGGTGGTTGTGTCATTGAAGCCGAAGGCTTGGGCCAGACCGTTGGTTCCAGCACCAATGGTGACCTCGACCCATGGGAACAAATCGGCTCGGCATCCGGTGGGGTTCTTGGCAGTGGCATTGGCCGCGTTGCAGTCGAACTGTTGCCACATCTGATAGAAGCGATGGACAGGACTATTGTCATAGGCGTCGTAGGGGTGCGTCGCAGAGGTCAACTGGAACGGACCCGAGGGCAGCGAGGTCGCATTGGGAATGCGGGTATCGACATCGCCGTGATTCAATCCGGTGCCGCCCGTGGTGAGGTATATGTAGTAGCCGTTGGGCAGGCCGTTCTCATATTTCTTGGCGGTGGCGACATCGGGGAACGGGGGCGTCGTATACCCACCAGCGAGCACCGGCGGCAAGACTTCATAAGCGGCGTTGTCGGAGGGACTCAACTGATAACCGGCTTCACTGGTGTCGTTGGCGGAAGACTGGCTCGCCAGGAAGAAATTCGGCCCCGGGGTTCCGTCGGCCTTGATGATGCCTTCCGACAGAAGGTTATTGACGGTTTCTCCGCTCTTCGGCTTGTAAGTCGCGAAAATGTGATCGAAGGTGCGGTTTTCACCAATGATCACGATCACGTGCTTGATCGGCGATACGGTGGGAATGTTTAGGGCGTAGTCTTTGCCCGATTGAGCGGCGGCCGGGGCCGGCGCTCCCAGATTGACGATGAGCCCGAACAGGCTGACGCCGACCGCGATATGCTGCCTGACTTTCGTCAGGAAAGTAGGTGACGACATGAACTTCCTCCTGAGAGATGCGGATGGGCATTACAAATTGAAGGTAGACGCTGGACCGTTACGGGCGTGTGACGTGCGCATGAATAACGGGCAAAAAGAATTCCACAGCCGAGCGATGTGCGTGCACGAACAACTCCGGAGAATTGGAGGAAAAGCTACGGGTGGCAGGGAATGTAAAGCTCAGGTTACGAAGCTTCCACAGGATGCCAAACCGGCTACGGCCGTTTCCGTAGGAGCATCTTGAATCCGCAGACAATGTAGACTGGCACACGAGACTTGAAGCACGAATGACGCCAACTCTGCTGGGAATCCCGTTCGACGCGAACTCGTCGTATCTGCGGGGAGCAGCCGCCGCGCCGCCGAAGATTCGCGAAGCGCTGCGCTGCGATGCATCGAATTCGTGGACGGAATCTGGAATGGATCTGGGCGCCGCGGGTGTCTATGCCGACGCTGGCGATCTGTTACTGAGCGGCGATCGCGCGTTTGCGGAGATCGAGCGCGCGGTCGACGAGTTGTTGAAGAAGGACGGCGGTCCTGTTTCGCTGGGCGGAGATCATTCGATCACCTATCCGATCATGAAGGCATTCGCGCGGCATCACACTGAGTTAACCATTGTCCATTTCGACGCGCATCCGGATTTGTATAACGAGTTCGAGGGCAGCCGGGTGTCGCATGCCTGTCCGTTTGCGCGCATCATGGAAAACAAGCTGGCGAGCCGGCTGCTGCAGGTGGGAATCCGCACGATGAATGGGCATCAGCGGGAGCAGGCGGCGAAATTTCGCGTGGAAGTGATTGAGATGGGCGCGCTGCCGGCCTTTAACCGGCTGAAGGTTCGCGCGCCGGTTTATATTTCTTTCGACATGGATGCGCTCGATCCCGCGTTTGCGCCGGGTGTCTCGCATCGCGAGCCGGGCGGAATGACGGTGCGGGAAGCGATTGCGCATCTGCATGCGATTGAAGGAACAATCGTCGGGGCCGACGTGGTCGAGTACAACCCGGTGCAGGATATTTCCGGGATGACGGCCACCGTGGCGGCGAAGATACTGAAAGAGATCCTGGGAAAGATGATCGCGCAGCAGTGAAACGCGACCGCAGACGCGGGGAATGTCTTCTATTGGGACGGAGGAATATGCGGATTGAAGGTGCTAACCATGGTGCACGACCTGAAAGGCGACCATAAAAGCGATCTGGAAAAAGAAGCAGCGGCGCGCGCCAGCCTGCGATTCATCAAAGACGGGCAGGTGGTCGGGCTGGGCACGGGATCGACCGCGGCACACTTTGTCCGCTTGTTGGGCGAGCAGGTGAAGAACGGACTGAAAATCCGCGGCATCCCTACTTCAGAGCGATCGCGCGAGCAGGCGGCGAGCCTGGGCATTCCGCTCACTACGCTGGAGGAATGTCAGGTTATCGACGTCACTGTCGACGGCGCCGATGAGGTGGATCCGCAGTTGCGCCTGATCAAGGGTGGAGGCGGAGCGCTGCTGCGGGAAAAAATTGTCGCGTCCGCGACAAAACAGCTGGTAATTGTTGCCGATGCGACCAAGAGAGTTCCGGTCCTGGGAAAGTTCCCGTTGCCGGTGGAAGTCATCAAGTTCGCGCGGCCGCTGGTGGCAAAGAAGATTGCGGCACTGGACGCGGAGGTACAAACGCGCCTGCAATCCGACGGCAAGCCCTACCTGACCGACGAGAACAACTACATCCTCGATTGCCGGTTCGGTCAGATCCCAGACGCGGACAAACTGGCCCGACAGCTCAGCGAGATGCCAGGAGTAGTGGAGCACGGATTGTTCATCGGAATGGCGAGTGTCGTGCTGGTAGCAAACGGAAGCGAGATCTTCGAGTTGCGGCGCGAACGTTAGCTCGTAAAGCAATGACGCTTTCACCACGGAGGCACCGAGACACGGAGAAAAGCAATCGCAAGAGAGTTATTTCTCCGTGCCGGAGCCTTCCCTCAGCGAAGTCGAAGGGTGTCTCGTGGTGGATTAGCTGTTCACCAAACTAGGGGCATTGAGATGGCGGCAGGGGCGCAGCCCCACAATTCGGGTTCGGCATCGCAGCGGCGTGTTCTGCGCTATCAGGTACAGGCGCCGCTGGACGTAACCGTGCTGCGCCAGGGCATTCCGCATACTTTGCCGGGGCGGTCGCTGAACCTGTGCGAGCGCGGCCTCGCCGCTGTGCTGGCCGGGGAAGTTCTTCCCGGCGAGGCGGTGGGCCTCGAGCTTCGGCTACCTCTCGCGTCTGGGTCGCTGCGCACGCGCGCTCTGGTGCGGCATCACGATAAATTGCGCTGCGGGATGGAATTTCTTGGCTTGACCATCGAGCAGGAGGCTTTGCTCCGCCAGTGGGTGAAGCAAGCGAAGCCCGAGCCAGAACGGGCCAGCGCGCAGAAGACTCCGGAGCTTCCCGAAACGGCGCTCGAGACCCCTAATCCTGAGAATTCAACTCATTCGATCCCGACCGAGAAAGGCTCGACCCCGCCTCCCGACAAGAAGCGTGCCTTGGCATGGATTTTCCTGCTCGCCCTGCTGGCAATCTTGCTGGCGGTTTGCTGGTGGCGCTGGAATCGCGGATGGCAGGAAATCGAGTCCGGTGCGGGCGCCGAAAAGACATCGGCCGAGCAGCCTCATGTGCAGGTTCCGGCCGAGGTGATGGAGAAGCTGGTCATCCATCGCGTGGATCCCGACTATCCCGACGCGGCGCGACAGGCGCAACTGGAAGGCGTGGTAGTTCTGGACGTTATTGTGGGACGGGACGGATCGGTGGTGAACATGCATCCGGTCAGCGGTCCTGAAGTGCTCACCACAGCTGCCATGGACGCTCTTCGCTGGTGGCGGTTTGAACCGTACCGGGTCGACGGCAAGCCGGTGACAGTAGAAACCACCGTGGCCGTCGAGTTCCACCCCTGAGAATAGATCTCCGCACGTCGCCAACTGCTCTTCAGAGTCCGAACAAGCCGCGTCTTTAACCGCGCTTGCAAGAACGCTTCCGTTTCCCGGCGACATCAGGATGGGCGTTTGCGAAGAGCATTGAGGACGACGATCCCGCTGACCGCAAAGCACAGCACCGCGGCCAGGGCCGCGACCAGCATAACCGCCGTGCTGAAGTGAAAGATGTCGGCAAAAACCGCGGCCACTGCCAGCACGATTCCCAAGACGTTCAGCCATAGAGGCGACTTCACGGCCGGCGCCAGGCCCTGACGCAGGCGAAGCTGCAACAGCAAAGCAGCCAAACCAATCGCCGCGACAACTACCAGCGCCACCGGACTCAGGAAAGCCCCCCGGCTGGTATAGAGCACAACGAGAGCGAGCGCGGTCAACAGCAGCCCAGCGGCAACAATAGTGGAGCGGCGCTTTTGAGGCTTAGGACCAGGGTTAGAGGAGGCGTCAGGCACGGAGTTCGTCCCCTGATTTATACAGTCCTTGCGGAATGTTTTCAAATAGCCAGGCGGTTCGGTCCTGCTTTGCAAGTGCGCGGACCATAAGCGGATTCCCACCAGGGCTAATGAACCGTCTGCGTCAGCGCAGCCGAACTGGCAGTGAACTCCGAGTTGCCGCTGTACGTTGCGGTGATGCTGTGCGTGCCCGAAGCGAGGGTTGAGGTCGTGAGACTTGCAGTTCCTCCGTTCAGCGGGACGCTCTTCAAAGTTTTCGTGCCGTCTTTGAAAACCATCGTGCCAGTCGGCGTGCCGCTGAATTGCGGCTTGACGGTCGCGGTGAACGTAACGGGTTGCCCGAACTGTGAGGGATTCTGCGACGAGGTCAAAGTAGTCGTACTTGCGGCTTTGCCGACCACCTGACATAGCTGTTTTGACGTGCTTCCGCTGAAGTTGACGTCGCCGCTGTAGACGGCAGTAATGAAGTGGGAGCCGATGGCAAGTCCGTTTGCAGCCAGCCTCGCAATATTGCCGCTCACCGTAGCGCTGCCCAGCGTTTTGGCGCCATCTTTAAATGTAATGGAGCCCGAGGCTTGACCCCCATATTGCGGGGCTATGGTGGCCGTGAAGGCGACGGGCTGGCCGAATGCGGAGGGGTTCCGGCTCGAAGTTAGCGCCAGCTTTGTAGTCGCTTTGTTGATCGTGACATGCACGCCCAGCGAGTTGCTTGGCGCAAAGCTGGTATCGCCCGGGTAATACGCCACTACAAAGTGTGAGCCTACGGCAAGCGCGGTGGTCCTGAAAGAAGCCTGACCGCTGGAATCTACCGGGGCCGACCCGATCCCCACTCCGCCATCGACGAATTCCACTGTGCCAGTAGGAATGCCTGGACCGGTGTGCTGGACCTGAACAGTAAAAATGGCGGGCTGAAACGCCGAATACGATCGCGGCGCTGAGGGATATATGGTTGTAGTTGTTGCCGCTGCGGTTGCGCCAATGTTCAACAGGACACTTGCGCCTGCGTCGTACTGTAACGAGCCCACCAGATCTGGCTTGCCGTCATTGTTGAAATCGCCAACGGCAAGAAATAGCAGCATGATGTCTGTCTGGTTCAGCGTTCCATCGATCATGACCGAGCCACTGGGACAGTCGAGGACATCGCCGCATCGATTTGCCAGGACAGACGTCAGAGTGCCAGTCCCGTAGAAGTCCGCAGCTACGACTGACTGAGGTGGTCCCCCGTCCGTGCCAATTCCGGGTCCAGCTACGAATGTGCCATCGCCGTTGCCATACATGATCGTGCCGTGACCTCCACAGTCGGCACAAACCGCACCATTGGCGAGGACGAGATCCAGGATGCCATCCTTGTTAAAGTCTCCGAGAGAAACCGCCGTGATGCCATCGTCTTCAGGCCCCTCGGTCACAATCGGCGATTGAAAACTGCCGTCCCCGTTTCCCAGCAAAGTGTTCACGATGCTGGGCTGACCAAAAGGTGTAATGAAACCTACCGCTAAATCGGTCGCGCCGTCGTTATTGAAATCTCCCGCGACAATGCTTGAGGGATTGCCAGAAGGCAGGTTTATTGTGTTCAGCAGAGTGAAGGTTCCATTTCCGTTCCCGAGATAGATACTGACCGAGCCCCCAACGGAGCAAGCGCTGTCCATGCAGTTATTGACGAGGGCAACGTCAAGCTTGCCGTCATGGTTAAAGTCAGCCACCACGAGCGATTCCGCATAGAATCCGCCCGAGGGCAATGCGGTGGATGGCTGGAAGGTACCGTCACCGTTCCCCGCCGCGATCAGGAACTGACCGCCGCTGGAACAACCCGCTGGAGCGCATTCGACGGCGGCTGCAAGATCAGGGTTGCCGTCGTGATTGAAATCGCCCGTTGTCACGGCAATAGCGCCCAGAGATGCGTTTGCTTTAAAGCGGATAGTCCCATCTCCGTTACCAAGGTAGACGCTGCCATCAGACAACACGACATCGGGATTGCCGTCGTCGTTAAAATCATCCACGGCAACTCCACCCGATCCTCCTGAGATACTCAAAATGGCTGCCGGGAAAGTGCCCGTTCCCGTGTTAATGAGTACACTCAACTGCGGAGAGCCCGCCGAAAACGCGATGATGTCAGGCGCCCCATCGTTGTTTAGATCTCCGACAGCCAGAAATACAGGGTTTAAGCAGCCTCCGGAGTCGAAGACTGTGACTGGTTGGAACGTGCCGTCGCCGTTTCCCAGAGATGCTCCGGTAGTCCCGAAATCGGATGCGCCGCAGAAGACGCTGACACTCAGCGTCAACAGATCAGGAATTCCATCGCCGTTCACGTCGGCGGCTGCGACGACGACTGCTAAAGGTGTGGTCGGGAACCAGCCCGGTGTCCGCAGAGTGCCGTCCCCATTTCCAAGAAATATCTGCCCATTCGGGAGGGCCACATCTGGAAATCCATCCCGGTTGTAGTCGGCGATGGCGATAGCGTTGAGATTCTGCTCGGTTGCCGGGTAACTACTGGCTGCTGCGAAGGTTCCGGCCCCATTGCCCAGCAGGATACTTAGGGTGCGGAAGCCATCCGTTACCGCCAAATCGACATTTCCATCTTTGTTGAAGTCCGCTGCGGACATGTACAGAACCGTACCAGGGGAGGAGATGGGCGCTCGGAAAGTGCCATTGCCCTTGCCTAGCAATACGCTGACGCCGGCGTCGGTATTGAGAATGAGATCGGCAATTCCATCGTTATTTACGTCTGCCACAAGAATGCGGGCAAACCCGTTCTGGTTCGCGCCGCCGGAGGAAAAGGTGGTACCCGGGCCGAAGGTCCCGTTTCCTTTCCCGAGGTACACTACGGCGCCGCCAGAAATTGCGAAGGCGACATCGAGTTTACCGTCACGGTTGAAGTCTGCTACAGCTACACCGGTGGGAGCCGATGCGATGGTGCCGATCGACGCCGCGGCTTGCAATGTGCCGTCGCCGTTGCCCAATAGGAGCACCGGGGGATCGGCGGCAACAATCACGTCCTTCTTGCCGTCGGAGTTGAAGTCGCCAAGAGCTATGTCGAATGGGCTCGTACCCGCAGCGTACCCGGGCGGAGTCGTCAGGAACGGCGAAGGCAGCGTCCCTGGAGCCTGGCCGTTGGCGGATTGGCGGTGGTTGTGATTCGCTTTCCACACTCTCTGCATGACCGGAGACTTAAATGGCACTGCCGGAGGCGAAGCATGCGCTGGGTGCAGCGCGATAGGTATCCTGGCTGCCTGAGCGCCGGCGGCGGGGACGAGCAATTGACCAAACAACAAGATGGCCAGAAAAATCAGGAATGACGCGGTGGGCTTCGACAGCATCGCCGTTCTCCTTGGCTTGCGGGAAGTCTGCGCATCCGCGCAGTGGCACAGGAAAGCACTTATCGTCGAGGGGAAGAGGATTACAACGACGCCGCAGCCAAACGGGCCTAAACAAGCGTTCACAGCCTAATTTGAAGGGCGGCGGCGTGTCAATCGAAAAGCAGCACTCGCCCCGCCGGATGGGTGTCGGGCCCACACGTGTATTTTCCACCGATTACCACTGCTAAGGCGGGGCCGGGCGACATTCTTCGCAGGGACAGGAATGTAGTTGATCTCAATAGCTCGCAGTCCGCTCCCTGCTGCCCTGCTTTTTCTTCGCCCCGCTCCTTAGCTGCCGATATTTCGGCACTCGCTCCAACCACAGGCAAGCGCTCGGCTTAACGCGCGATAACTATAGCTTAAAGACGTTTATCCACACTGACCAGCGTTTTCCACAATGTTCCGCTCGGAACATTCCTCCACTTAGCCATAATGTTCCGGCCGGACCATTCGGTAGCTGCCGGTTGATTGAAAGCACTCCGTCTCGCCCAGTGGACGAAGTGACAGAGACTACGCCGCCTGCGCCTTTCCATTCGCGCCAGACAATACCCCCGGCGGGCCGGCATCGCCGTGGTTGACGGCATAGAGAACAAGCTCGACGCGCGTGGAGACGCCCAGCTTCTCGAAGATGCGGAAGAGATATTTCTTGACCGTATGCTCGCTGAGCTTCAGCTCGCGCGCGATCTCGCGGTTGCTTAGTCCTTCAGCTACCACGGCCACGACCTGCTCCTCGCGCGGGGTCAGGATGCGGCGGCCCTGAAAGTCGACGACGCGCAGCGAACGCACCTCAGAGATCAAATCCATGAGGTAATCCAGCTGTTCCGTATTCGCCCACACTTGTCCGCTGGCCACTCGCTGAATGCATTTGCAGAGAGCGCGAAAGCGCGTATCGGAGATGCAGAACACTCCCCGCGCGCCGCAACGAAAAGCCTTCACTACCAACTCCCGATCGTAGGATTCCACCAGGAGAATCGTTGCGATGGCAGGATGGGAGACGTGAAAGTTGCGCAGCACCGCCATCTGGTTAGCCAGGCCGGCGGATTGATTCACCGAGAGAACGACCACGCTGGCGGGGCGAGTGGACACTGCCAGAAGCATGGAAGCCGTGTCCATGGGGCAAGTGGCGATGCGGAATTCGGGACGCCGGCGCAAGGCGGTGGTCAGCAACTGCGCCTGCATGCGGTTCGAGTCGGCGACGAGAACGCTGATTGCATTCGAGCTGGCGGCTGGGGCTGGGCTCATGAAACGGCTCTCCAAAAAACGATTCTCATGATGCAGCCGCGATTGTAGGAGGGCGCGAGAAAGCAACTCAAGGAAGCCCCGCCAAAAATTTCATGATGCTTTTCAAATCGGGAATGAAGCGTTGCAGGGCTGTGGAAATGGAGGAGTGAAACCAGCAACTCGCGGCACAATCTTCGCAAAAACCAAGTCTGTCGCGGAATGTAGCCCGGCTTTCCGACACTTTCTCGCGCAGCCTGCGTACAACTCATTGTGATCTGCAAACATTCCAGTCCACTTTCGTGGGTAGCCCGAAAGTGGACACCCGGAAGCGCTTGCGGTGTGCGGCTTCGGCACGGTTGAAACAGGAGAAACCCGCGCCGATTGGCTGCATTGCAATCGGTTGTTCCGCGGAAAAACGCCTACCTACTTTGGTGGACAACACTTCCCATGTCTTGCTGAGGAATCCGGATGGAGATACCTTGCGCAGTAGAACGCCAACGGAAGTAAGTGACTCGCATATGGAATCGTGAAGGTTGAATCGTTGAAGAAGGTGGAGCGCGCCACGGCAATGAAGCGGTCGGTTGAATTTGCGAGATTTGTGGTGGCGAGCCTGCTGGCACTGCAGCTTTGCGTAGCCGTCTTCTCCCAGGAAGGACGGGCCCAGGAACCTCAGAAAGATGAAAGCCCGGGACCAGCCACTGGGGCTTCCGCTGCCGGCCAAACCGGGGCTGGCAGCGGAAGTACACGAACGACAGCCGCGAAATCCGGAGGAGCGGACGGCTTGGGAAACCTCCAGCTCGGAGGGGAACGCCGTCCGCTTTACCGGCTTTGCCGCAGTGACGTAGTTACGCTCAGCTTCACCCTGTCGCCGGAGTTTGACCAGACTCTTACCGTGCAGCCTGACGGCTATGTCGCGCTAAGGGACGCAGGCATGGTGCTGGCGCAAGGTCTGACGCTGGAGGAATTTCGCAACGCGGTACAGCGCGCCTACGGCGGATATCTGCACGATCCAGAGGCGGCCGTGGCGCTGAAGGACTTCGAGCATCCCTATTTCATTGCGGGAGGCGAAGTGGGGCATCCGGGCAAGTACGAACTGCGCGGGGAAACGACGGTGGCGGAGGCGGTCCAGATTGCGGGAGGGTTTACGCCGCAAGCCAAGCACTCACAGGTGTTGCTGTTCCGGCGCGTGAACGACGATTTTGTGGAAGCTCGCATTCTGAATCTGAAAAAGATGCTGCAGGAGAAGAGTCTGGCCGAGGACCCTCACTTGAGTCCGGGGGATCTGATCTTTGTTCCGCAGAACGCTGTTTCGAAGATCGCGCGATTCGTGAGCCGGCCTTCCCTCAGCATGTACATGAATTCCACTCAGTTTTAGCGAAGACGATTCAGGTCAACGGACGAACATGCAGAGTGCAGAAATAGTCCGGCAAGGACTCGAGGCAACGCCGCCGACGGCGCGCGAGCTGGCCATGATCTTGTTTCGGCAGCGCCGGAGTTTCCTAGGTGTTGCGGGACTGATTCTTGGTGCGGCCATCGCCTATGCCTTTCTGGGTGCGAGATACGAAGCTCACATGCAAGTGCTGGTGCGCCACGGGCGTGCCGATCCTCCGGCCACGGCGCAGGAGAACGCTCCCGTGGATCTCGCGCGTGTGGCGGTTGTCACCGAAGAGGAATTGAATTCAGAAGTAGAGCTGCTGAAAGACGACGAAGTGCTTCGCCGAGTGGCGCAGGTCACCAACCTGGCGGCGCCGGGCTGGCTGCGATGGTTGCGTCCGGGCGAGGATCAGGCGGCACGGGTCGAGCGGGCGGCGAGGCGGCTGGCCAAGCGGCTGCATGTGGAACCGGTGAAAAAAACGAACCTGATTGCGGTCAGGTTCGACGCGCAGGAACCCCATGTGGGCGCGCAGGTGCTGCAATCGCTGGCCACCGTCTATCTGGAGAAGCACATGGAAGTGCACCGGCCGGGCGGGGAATTCCATTTCTTCGAAGAGCAAACCGCGGAAGCGCGCCGGCAACTGGAAGAAGCCCAGCGGCGGCTGCTGAACTTTAGCGAGAGCCACGGCGTGGTCGAGGCGGCGCAACAGCGCGACCTGGCGCTGCAGCGATCGAACGAAGTGGAAGCGGCTTACCGCGATACGCAGGTGGAAATGGCGGAGACCGGACATCGCGTGAGCGCGCTCGAGGCACAGCTGGCGAAACTACCGCCACGATCGACGACGCAGGTGCGAATCGCGGACAATCCGGAATTGATGCGGGCGCTCAAAGCCAGCCTGTTGGATCTGGAGATGAAGAGAACGCAACTGCTGACAAAATTCGAGCCATCGCACCGCCTGGTGCAGGAAGTGGAGCAGCAGATCATCCAGGCCAAGGCTGCGATCGCGGACGAGACCGTGAACCCGCTGCGGGATGAAACCACCGAGAAAGATACGAACTATGAGTGGGCCAAGGCGGAGTTGCAGAAAGCGCGGGTCGAGTTGAGAGGACTGGAAGCGAAAGCGGCTGCCACAACCGCGCAGCTCACGGGATACCGGGCGATGGCTCGGCAACTGGGCGCGGATGCGATTACTCAGGACGATCTGATGAGCAGCGAGAAGGCCGCCGAGGACAACTATCTTCTCTATGTGAAGAAACGCGAACAGGCGCGCATGGGCGATGCGCTGGACCGGGGCGGAATCGTCAACGTCGCGATTGCCGAAGAGCCGGTGGCGCCGGCGCTTCCAGTCTGGCCCGCCTGGGTAGTGCTGGTGGGAGGTTTCCTGGCGGCTGGTGCGTCCGGCGCGGGAGCGGCGTTCGCCCGCGACTATCTGGACCCTGCATTCCGGACACCGGAAGAGGTACGGGCATGTCTGGAGGTTCCGGTGTTGGCGTCGCTGCCCAGAAACGGGAGGCGTTTGTGCGCCTGAAGGAGTCGCGATGAGCACGCACGCAGAAGTGTTTCGAGATTCCGATCTCATGGATGTTCCGCAGGAAACCGTAAAGCCACAGTCGACGGTTTTCGGAGGAAAAGCAGCCTGGAATCCGGAAGACTTCGCGCGGGAACAAATTCGCGGGCTGGTACGGCAGATTTTTTTTACCAGCCGAATCCCCCCAGTGAAGCAGGTGGTGTTCAGCGCGGCGGAGCCGCAGACCGACGTGGCCGGCATCTGCGAAAAGGTGGGGTGGGCGCTGGCGCTGGAGACGAGCGCCAGTGTGGCCATCGTGGGTTGTGAGCCTGGCAGCCCGACAGTCGAAGTGCAGAATCGCGGGAGAATTTCT
>JBAVAV010000416.1:0-2653 GCA_049585895.1 Candidatus Sulfotelmatobacter sp.
CATCAGGACCGGCACATAATTCCGCGCAGCCCGCAACTCCGAAACCACGCTGAAGCCATCTTTGCCGGGAAGCATGATGTCGAGCACAATAGCGTCGAAATCTTCCTTCTTCGCAAGCAGGCGCTCGGTGGCCGCCTCGCCATCTCCGACGATCTCGGCCGCATATCCCTCCGCCTCCAGATTGAATCGCAATCCCTGCGCCAGATGGGCTTCGTCTTCCACCACCAGCACGCGGGTCATGCCACCGGCCTCGGTAGTTCCAGAGTAATGGTCGTGCCTCGGCCCTCGCCGTCGCTCTCGGCGAACACTTTCCCCCCGTGCTTCTCGGCAATCGCCTTCACGATAAATAAGCCCAGCCCGGTTCCCTTTACGTGCGCCAGCGAACGGTGAGTAACGCGATAAAAACGCTTAAAAATCTGCCTGACATCCTCCGGTGGAATGCCGACGCCCTGGTCCTGCACGCTCAGCACGATCCGCTTCGCGTCGGGCACGGCGAGACGAACGCGCACATCCACGTGCTCGCCGGAATACTTGATGGCGTTGTCGAGCACGTTGAAAACCGCCGTGCGCAAGTCTTCGGCGGTGCCCAGCACGCGAACTCCTGCTCCGTTCGTGGTGGCCTGCTCGTAGCGCAGCGCTTCCGGTTTCAAATGGTGACGTGAGCGGGTAGCCTCCATGCAATCGCGCACCAGTTGCGCGAAATCGACCTCCGACCTCTCCCGTCCTGCCCTCTTGTCGCCAGCCTGGCCGGCGCGGAGAACCTGCTCTATGGTTTTCGTCAGCCGGTCGGTATCGCTCAGCATCAACCGGTAGAATTCCTGTTTTTGTGAGTCCGGCAATTCGTGGCGCTGCAAGGTTTCCAGGTGCAGGCGAATCGACGCCACCGGCGTTTTCAGTTCGTGAGTGACGGCGTTGATGAAGCTGTCGTGCTGTTCGCTGCGGCGGATTTCACGCACCAGAAAACTGGTGTTGATGATCATTCCCGCGATGATCAGCGCAAAGAAGATGACGCCGAAGAACAACAGGACGCCTTCGCGCCAGTTTAGGATGATCCAGCCGACGTTCAGGGCTACCGCCAGCGCCACCAGGCAGATGCCCAGGACTACGAAGAAGGCGATCGCTTTGCGGCGGCTGGTGATGCGCATGAGAACCTGCCCAGCCTGATTCTACCGCGTATACACAATCAAAAACCCCGGCCTTAGGTGGCCGGGGTCAGAGATGAGAATTTGTAAGGCTAATCTCCCGCGACTGGGACCTCAGAGAGTCCAGCCGTGATGAGACGTCCGTTCGGCGTTGCCACCAGACCGCGTTGGATGTCGGCCAGCCGGGTGCGCTTGATGTCCCACGCCAGACCCAGCTGTTTTAGCGCCCAAATGCCGTACCAGTTGGCGTCGATCTCATACCAGGTAAACCCGTGCTGAGCCGAAGTCGGATGCGCGTGGTGATTGTTGTGCCAGCCCTCGCCATAGGTCAGCAACGCCACCCACCAGCTGTTGGTGGAAAGATCGCGCGTAGCGAAGCGGCGTGTCCCCCAGGAGTGCGTGGCCGAGTTAACCAGCCAGGTCGCGTGCAGTCCAATCACGGTACGGAAAAAGACGCCCCACAACAGAAACGGCAACCCGCCAATCGCAAAGAGCACGGCCCCAAGTACGATCATCGGCACGTAGTGATACTTGGTGATCCAGACGTGGAATTTGTCTTTGGCCAGGTCCGGGACATAGCGGGCGAGGGTGGTCGAATCATGGTGCATGGATTTTCCTGTGAGAATCCATCCCATATGCGCCCACCACTTGCCATCGACCGGCGAGTGCGGATCGCCTTCTTCGTCGGAATGCTGGTGATGAATGCGGTGCGTGGCAACCCAGAAAATTGGCCCGCCCTCGAGCGCCAGCGTGGCGCAGACCGTGGTGAAGTATTCCACCCACTTTGGCGTCTTGTAGCCGCGATGGGTGAGCAGGCGGTGATAGCACATGCCAATGCCCAGGCTACCCGAAACCCACCATAGGAACATGGATACGAGGAATGCTTTCCAGGTAAAGAAAAACAGGGCGGCCACTGCCCCGATGTGGAACAGCGTCATGAAAATTGTTGTGACCCAGTTGATTTCCCCGTCAGCGGCTTGCGGTCTCTCCAGATCTTCTACCTGCATGGTCGTCCCCATTTTTTGGTCTGAAACACGGTCCTAATTTCTAAGCTATCAGGGGCGGCGAATGCGGCGTGTAATAGTTATGTAATAGCGGAGTTACTGCAGTAACACAAGGTAAGCGGGGCGCGGCTTACGGCCGCGCCCCGCTGGGCGCTGATCCTAGTTGGAAATGAATTCGATCGAAAAGACGCCGGTTCTTCAGGCGCTCTTTGGCATCTTAGCCATCATTTCGTCCATGCCTCGTTTCATTTCGTCCGCCGACAAGTCTGCTTTGTGCGTTCCGATCGACCACTTGTGGCCAAACGGATCGCGCAGCTTACCGTAACGATCGCCCCAGAACATGTCCGCCACCGGCATTTCTACACTGGCGCCGGCTTTCACCGCGCGATCGAAAGCAGAATCCACATCCTCGATGTAGATGTGCAAGCCCATGCCGCTGCCGCCGGTGCTTAGCGGCGACATCGATCCGAACTCCGGAAATTCATCAGCCAGCATAAGAATGGAATC
>JBAVAV010000417.1:0-16947 GCA_049585895.1 Candidatus Sulfotelmatobacter sp.
GTATTGCGGGACGCAGCACTCCGGCATGGTGGGCTCGGTAATTGTCATGCAGCCGGCGCAGTATGAAGCTTGGATGAGCGGCGGTCAGACCGGCGCGCTCTCGGCAACCGGCGAAAAGGTCTTCGCCGAACTTGGCTGCGGCACCTGCCATCGCGCTGACACGCAGGGCCGCGGCCCCAATTTGCAGGGAGTATTCGGCAAACCGGTTCAACTCGAAGATGGCCGCACCGTTACCGCCGACGAGAACTACGTTCGCGAGTGCATTCTCGATCCCGGCGCGAAGAGGGTGAAAGGATTCCAGCCCATCATGCCCACGTTCCAGGGACTGGTCAGCGAAGAGCAAGTCAATGCCCTGGTCGCTTACATCAAGTCGCTGTCGGGAGCCAAGGGCGAGGCGGGTAAGGCGAGCGCCAGCACGGCTCTGGCCCCGTCCACGAGCGACACAGTGAACGACAAAGCGATTGCCAAAGCAATCGCCAAAGGAAATCAGGTGAACTGAGTCATGGCAACCGCGATACCTCCGCCCGTTGAGCGCGAAAACTATTTGAATAAAGAGTATGGCGTCTGGTCGTGGCTGCTCACCACCGACCACAAACGGATCGCGCTTCTCTACCTGATCTCGATTACATTCTTCTTCTTCATCGGCGGCTTCTTCGCGCTGCTCATCCGCCTGGAACTGCTCACTCCGGCGGGTGATCTGGTCCAGGCCGACACCTATAACAAACTCTTCACCATGCATGGGATGGTGATGGTCTTTTTCTTTCTGATTCCTTCCATTCCCGCGGTGCTGGGCAATTTTCTCGTGCCCCTGATGGTCGGGGCCAAAGATCTTGCCTTCCCCCGCATCAATCTGCTGAGCTGGTATCTCTACATTATCGGCGGCGTGATGATGATGCACTGCATGCTGACCGGCGGAGTCGACACCGGCTGGACGTTCTATGCTCCCTTCAGCACGGCCTTCACCAATACGAAAATTGTCGAAGCCGGGCTGGCAATCTTTGTGGCCGGATTCTCTTCCATCCTTACCGGTCTGAATTTCGTCGTCACCATTCATCGCATGCGCGCGCCCGGCATGACCTGGTCGCGGCTGCCGCTCTTTATCTGGGCGCACTATGCCACCAGCATCATTCAGTTATTAGGCACGCCCGTCATCGCCATCACCATCCTGCTGGTCGCCGCGGAACGCACGCTGCATCTCGGCATTTTCGATCCCAGGCTGGGCGGCGATCCGTTGCTCTTCCAACACCTGTTCTGGTTCTACTCCCATCCCGCCGTTTACATCATGATTCTGCCCTCGATGGGCGTAGTCACCGAGATCATTGCCTGCTTCTCGCGCAAGCGCATCTTTGGTTACCAATTCGTCGCGCTGTCGTCGATCGCCATTGCGGTCTTCGGGTTCCTCGTCTGGGCCCATCACATGTTCGTGGCCGGCATCTCCATTTACTCGGCGCTCGTGTTTTCCTTCCTGAGCTACGCGGTTGCAGTGCCGTCTGCGATCAAAGTGTTCAACTGGACGGCGACTCTGTATAAGGGTTCAATCCACTACGACGCGCCCATGCTCTACGCCTTCGGCTTCCTTGGTCTTTTTACCATGGGAGGTCTCACCGGACTCTATCTCGCCGCGCTGGGCATCGACGTTCACGTTACCGACACCTATTTCGTCATCGCTCACTTTCACTACATTATGGTCGGGGGAGCGGTGATGGGTTATCTCGGCGGCATGCACTTCTGGTGGCCGAAAATTTCCGGCAAGCTCTATCCGGAGGGATGGGCGCGCCTGGCGGCGCTGATCGTTTTCATCGGATTCAACCTCACGTTCTTCCCGCAATTCATTCTTGGCTACATGGGGATGCCCCGCCGCTACTACGATTACAGCCACATGCCCGAGTTCCAGGTGCTGAATGTACTCTCGACCGCGGGAGCGACCGTGCTGGGTGTTGGTTATCTCCTGCCGATGCTTTATTTCCTGTGGTCGATGCGCTATGGCAAGCCCGCGCCGGACAATCCCTGGAATGCCGCCGGTCTGGAGTGGAAGACCGCGTCCCCGCCGCCGACCTTTAATTTCGAAGAAGAACCGGTCGTAACGTGGGAAGCCTACAACTACGACGAACTGGACGCACCTGACGCGCCTCATAAACAGGAGGTCCCGGTTGCCCGATAGCACTATCGCCGGCCTTCACCGCGAAGAACAATACCATCCGGAGCTTTTGCACCACTTCGCGGACCCCGAGCAACAGCGCGACGCCGCCAGCCTGGGCATGTGGGTTTTTCTCGCAACGGAGGTCATGTTCTTCGGCGGACTGTTCTGCGCCTACCTGATTTACCGCCACTGGTATTTTGGAGACTTCGCCGCGGCTAGTAAGACGATCAACATGGCCCTCGGCGCTACCAATACTGCGGTGCTTATTTGCAGCAGCTTGACCGTCGTACTTGCGGTCTGGGCCGCTCAAACCGCCCGCCGCACGCTGTTGATTGGAAGCCTCGCCATCACCATGCTCCTCGGTCTTGTTTTTCTCGGCATCAAAGGCATCGAGTACAGGGAGAAGTTCGTGGAGCATCATGTCCCCGGTGCTTCGTTCAGCTTTAATAACGAGCCCATTCCCGGGCATCCCGGCGAATACGCGAACCCGCACCACGCGCAAATATTTTTCTCCCTGTACTTCGTCATGACTGGACTGCACGCGCTGCACATGATTATCGGCCTGGGCATTTTTCTCTGGCTGCTGATCATGTCCTGGAAGGGACGCTTCACTCCCGAGTACAACACTCCAGTCGAGATCGGCGGCCTTTACTGGCACTTCGTCGATATCATCTGGATCTATTTGTTTCCGTTGCTCTACCTGATCGACCGGCACCCTTGAGGCTTGCATGTCCGCACATCAATCTGCATCAGCATCGCCCTTGAAAGGCTACTTTGCCGTCTGGATCGCATTGCTCGCCGGCACAGGCCTCACCGTCTACGCCGCCACGCTGGACCTGGGTCCCTTCAACGCTGCGGTGGCATTGGGCATTGCCACCATCAAAGCCACTCTGGTCGCGCTCTTCTTCATGCATGTGTGGCATGCCGGCGAAAAGCTCACCAAAGTGGTCGTGGTGGCCGCAATTTTCTTCCTGATCCTATTGCTGGGACTGACCATGTCCGACTACGTCACGCGGCTGTGGAATTGAGGCCGATGCGGGGATGCCCGCAGAAATAAGCTTCACGCTTCCGCTTTGCATAGCACGCGGCATTGTAAGCTAGCAGCGAGCTTTGCCATGCCAGTGCCCGATTCCCCTACCCGTCCAGTTCGCATCCGCACCGAAGAATCCGCGCCGAGCGATTGGCGCGCGCTGGCGCAAGCTCTCCGCTCCGAGCTTCGCAGCGATGTGCACGGGGGCAAGGTTCGCGGTGACGAGGTTCACGATAACGTCCGCTTCGACGCTGGGGCTCGTGCTCTCTACGCTACCGACGGCTCCAACTACCGGCAGCTTCCCATCGGCGTCGTGCTTCCCCGAGACGCCGACGACGTTGTCACGACGGTTGCTCTCTGCCGCGAATTTGGCGCGCCGCTTCTCTGTCGCGGCGGCGGTACTTCGCTCGCCGGACAGTGCTGCAACGTAGCCGTCATCCTCGACTTCTCGAGATACATGACAAGCATTCTCGAGCTCGATCCTGTCCGCCGCGGCGCCTGCGTGCAGCCCGGAGTCGTGCTCGATCAACTGCGCAACGCTGCCGAAAAGCATCACCTCACTTTCGGGCCCGACCCTGCCAGTCACGGCAACTGCACCCTCGGCGGCATGATCGGCAACAATTCCTGTGGCGTCCATTCGATCATGGCGGGCAAGACCGATGACAACATCGAAGATCTCGAGATCCTCACCTACGACGGCGTGCGCATGAGAGTGGGCGCGACTTCGAGCGACGAACTTGAACGCATCTGCGAAGCAGGCGGACGCCGCGGCGAAATCTATTCCAAACTGCGAGCCCTCGCAGCAAACTACGGCGATCTCATTCGCCAGCGGTTCCCCAACATTCCGCGCCGCGTCTCCGGCTATAACCTCAACTGGCTTCTACCGGAAAACCGTTTCCACGTCGCGCGCGCGCTTGCCGGTTCGGAAGGCACGTGCGTGACTGTGCTCGAAGCCACCTGCCGTCTGGTGGAAACTCCTCCCGAGCGCGTGCTCCTCGTCGCCGCTTACGCCGATATCCTTCAGTGCGCCGATCGCGTTCCCGAAATTATGGCGCACCAACCCATTGGCCTCGAAGGCCTGGACGACCTGCTCGTCGGCTACACGCGCACGAAAGGAATCAATACCGAAGGCCTCTCGCTGCTGCCCGAAGGCGGCGGATGGCTGCTGGTGGAATTCGGCGGGGAGACGGCTTCCGAAGCCGAGTTCCGCGCGCGTCGCCTCGGCGATGCGCTCAGCCGCAGCCCGAATCCTCCGAACCTGCGGCTCTATACCGGCAAGCAGCAAGCCAAGCGTGTCTGGGAGGTGCGCGAATCTGCGCTGGGCGCAACCTCGCAGGTGCCCGGCGAACCGCTCAACTGGGAAGGCTGGGAAGATTCCGCGGTCGCGCCCGAGAAACTCGGAAGTTATCTCCGCGACCTGCGCAAGATGATGGCGTCTTTCGGCTACAAAGGTTCGCTCTATGGCCACTTCGGCCACGGCTGCGTGCACACGCGAATCAACTTCGATCTGCAATCGAAAGATGGAATCGCGAAATTTCGCAGGTTCATCGAGGAAGCGGCCGATCTCGTGGTGAGCTACGGCGGTTCGCTTTCCGGCGAGCACGGCGACGGCCAGGCCCGTGCCGAGCTGCTTCCGAAAATGTTTGGCCCGGAATTGATGCGGGCCTTCCGCGAATTTAAGTCAGCCTGGGACCCTGACTGGAAGATGAATCCTGGGAAGCTGATCGATGCTTACAAGCTCGACGAAAACCTGCGCCTCGGCGCCAACTACGCTCCCGCTCAGCCGCAAACGCACTTCCAATTCCCCGCCGATCACGGCGGCATCGCCGAAGCCACGCTGCGCTGCGTGGGCGTAGGCAAATGCCGACGCGACGAGGGCGGCGTGATGTGTCCCAGCTACCGCGCCACGCGCGAGGAAGAGCACTCCACGCGCGGCCGCGCGCACCTGCTCTGGGAAATGACCCAGGGCGGAGTCATTCGCGACGGGTGGCGCAGCGAGGAAGTCAAACGCTCGCTCGATCTCTGCCTCGCATGCAAAGGCTGCAAGAGCGATTGTCCGGTCGGCGTCGATGTCGCAACCTACAAAGCCGAATTTCTTTCTCATTATTACGAGGGCCGCGTGCGCCCGCGCAGCGCCTATGCCTTTGGCAATATCGATCTCTGGGCGCGGGTCGCTTCGGTCGCTCCGGGTGTGTTTAATCTGACCACACACTTACCCTTCCTGCGCGACATCGCGAAACTTGCCGCAGGAATTCCGCAAGAGCGCAGCATTCCGGCCCTGGCGCCGGAAAGCTTCAAGGCATGGTTCCGTCGCACACGCAAGGAATCCGGGAAGGGCACGGCTTCAGCCCTGCCGTATAGCCCGCCTGAGAGCAGGACTTTAGCCCCTGAGGAAAGCTCGCGCGTGCTTCTCTGGGCTGACACGTTCAACAACTATTTTCTTCCAGCCACGGCCATCGCCGCGGTGAAGGTGCTCGAATCCTCCGGCTTCGAGGTTGTGGTGCCGCGGGCCAACTTGTGCTGCGGACGCCCTCTCTACGACTTCGGCATGCTAGAGCGCGCGCAATCGCTGCTGCTGCAAATCCTCGACGAACTTTCGCCCGCGCTCGAAGTGGGTATCCCCATCGTCGTCCTCGAACCCAGTTGCGCAGCGGTCTTCCGCGATGAGTTGCTGAACTTTTTCCCGCACGACGAGCGGGCGCATGCCCTGGCTCGTCAGACTCTTCTGCTGAGCGAATTTCTCGAGACTTACGCCAAACATGTTCCGTTGCCTCGCCTCGAACGCAAAGCCCTGCTTCACGGCCACTGCCATCACAAATCCATCATGAAGATGGCGGCGGAAGAATCGGTGCTCGGCCGCATGGGCATCGATTTCCAGTCGCCCGCGCCGGGATGTTGCGGCATGGCCGGCTCGTTCGGCTTCGAGCGTGACAAGTACGAGATCTCGATGACCATCGGCGAGCTTGAACTCCTGCCCGCCGTCCGCCGCGCCCCGTCGGACTGGCTCATCATCGCCGACGGCTTCAGCTGCCGCGAGCAGATTGCGCAAGGTACGCCCCGCCGCGCCCTGCATCTAGCCGAGGTGTTGCAAATGGCTTTGAGGGACTCCGGCGAGCCTGGCCCCGGCGCCTATCCAGAATCCCGGCTTGTCCGCCAGCAAGGGTACGAATTCCACCAGTCTATGAAACGGGCAGGCATCGGCTTGGCCGCTGTCGCGGCTGGAGGCGCATTGCTGTGGCAGCTCTCCAGGAGTTGGCGAAAATAAATCGCCGGTGGTGGAAGTTGCCCGAGCCAAGTTCGGCCTTGGATTCCTAGTTTGTAACCTATCCCCTCAGGCTTTTGTACAAAGCCATCCCCACCCCACACCTCGGTCGTTTGTAATCTTCAAGTTAGCAAGGCAATAAACTAGTTGACACACATGTGCGCTTTTGGTATCATTTTTACATGGACGCCAAGCACACACTTCCCGAGCCGAAAAGCCTGCAAGAGGCAATCGTGTACTTTTCTGACCCTGACCGGGCCTTCGGGTTTGCCAAGAAACTCCGCTGGCCCGATGGCATCGTTACCTGCCCGCGTTGCACTGTGGCAAAGAACTCGTTTATTAAGACTCGCCGCTTGTGGTTCTGCTACGCCTGCAAACGACAGTTTACGATCAAGGTAAAGACGATCTTCGAGGACTCGCCGCTTGGACTCGATAAGTGGATGACGGCATTTTGGATGCTGGCGAATTGCAAGAACGGAATCAGCAGTCACGAACTTGGGCGTGCGCTGAAAATTACGCAAACGTCGGCATGGTTCATGCTCCAACGAATCCGCGAAGTTCTTAAGAAGCATTCCTTCGATACCAGCAAGATCGGCGGCGAAGGCAGCACCCTTGAGGCAGATGAAACGTTTGTCGGCGGCGTCACCAAGAACATGCACAAGGCGCAACGCGTGAGAGCCGAAGGCAGAGGCCCCTACAAGAACAAGACGATTGTGCAAGGTATCCTCGACCGCAACCTGAGACAGGTTCGCGCCACGGTCGTGCCGAACGTCACGCGCGAGACATTGCAGAACGAGATTCTCAAGAACGTAAAGTTTGGCAGCACGGTTTATACCGATAACGCGGTTGCCTACGATAACGGGATGCAACGGCGTTTCGTGCATGACGTGGTGAACAAGACTGAGACCTATGTGCGCGGACAGGTTCACGTCAATGGAATGGAGAACTTCTGGTCGCTGCTTAAGCGATCTTTGCGGGGCACGTATGTTGCTGTAGAGCCTTTTCATCTTTCACGCTACGTTGACGAACAAGTGTTTCGCTACAACCACCGCAAGGACGGCGACCGCAAGCTAAACGATGCCGACCGCTTCAAGGCTGCTATGTCCGAAGTTGTCGGACGCCGCCTTACCTACAGCGATCTAACGGGCAAGAGTGACTCGCCACATCACGCGGCGACAGGGACGCGGGAAACGCAAGTCCCGTTTTAGTCCTTGTCGGATTTCTTCGGCTTCTTTAGAGAAGCGGGCCTAACCGCCTGCTTCTTTTGCTTTTTGCGCGGAGCCTGTAGAATCGCGGTCGCCAGCCGCTTAAAGTTCCCTAGTGCTTCAGGGCCTTCGATGTATTCACGTTGCTTCATATGCCTATCAACAGAGTAGTGCCGTGACACGTGGCAAGTACAGAAAAAAGAAACAGCGCCAGCGCGAAGCCGATCTTGCGAGGAAGACGATCATGAATGCCGACAGCCAAAAACCAAACCCCGCAACAGCTACCAATCAGAGACAACCCAAGCCAGACAAAACTAAGGCAAAGCGTCCGCCCTCTACTGTCGGCGAAATAATTATGGCTGTCTTCGTCGGTGCCACCGTAATCATCTATGTCGTTCTGACCGGTATTAGCGTAGAAACGATGCACGTCGATCAAAGAGCCTGGATTTCCCAAAAGGAATCCCACATAGTGGCTTTTGCTGCCGACAAGCCTTTTCAGTTGGACGTGGTTCTTCAAAATACGGGTAAGACCCCAGCTCTTCACATCACCGAAGCTCTCGCCTACAGAATTTCCGATACTTCGATGAATGGACCAACTCCCGACATGATCTCTGTACTTCGTTTTGGCCCTCAGGGAGCAATTGGTCCTCAAGGCGCAGCGATTATGCAGATTGCTAACGCAGCCCCGATGCGATTCTACGAGGCTATCGAACACCAACGAACGAAGTACCTCTATTTCAACGGAGAGATCAGATACTCCGATATTTTTGGCAATAAACATACAACGACCTTCTGCCTTGTCTATGTCCCAGAGCACACCAGCCCTCCCGTACAGGCCGCTCAAATGCTGCCCTGCTACGAGGGGAACGACATGAATTAACCCCGTCACGGCAATCAAAATTAGTTTCCGAACAATGCTTCCCACACTTCCACGGATGCGCCCCGAAACCGGAACGGCTGCCCTGTCACGCGAGTTACTATGCAGGAAACGGCACATGTGCGTCAACTGTGTTAGTGCCAGTTAGCAAGAAATTGTCCGCAAAATCCGCATGACAAAGGACTTAGAGGTCAAAATCCAGAGAACGAAGAACTTACCGAGGAACCCTTGGTTCGCAACGGACCGTCACGGCCTCGACCATGATTGCGCGATTGGGCCGGGAAGGGCAAGGTCAGATGTCACAGTGGGTTGTGGATTTCTTCGGGAGGCGCGCCGAGATAACTCGACTCTTTCGCAAGGATGCGAGTGAAGAAGGGCCACTACCGGATTTTACAAACGATTGACAACTTTGTGACCTCCGGCAGCCGATTACGGCCTAAACTCAGAAGTCGCAAAATCGCGCCCACGATTCTCTCCGGAGGCACTATGGACCATCCTCATCGACCTGCAGAGCGGTCCGCCGCAATCTTTGCCGTCCTATTTCTCTTCATCCATGCCCCGGGCGCCTGGGCGGCAAATGTGCCGAAAACGCTTCACGCTTTCACGTTCAACGATGGCAGCAGCCTCTATTCCAGCCTGACGCTGGATGCGGCCGGCAACGTCTATGGCACTACCGTGGAAGGCGGCACTCACAACGCCGGGCTGGTATACGAGATATCGCCGGTGAGTGGCGGCAAGTGGAAAGAAACGGCGCTGTACAACTTCAAGGGCGGCAGCCAGGACGGCTCCGGCTCCCACGCGACGCCAGTGTTTGATAGCGCGGGAAACATGTACGGCACGACACCGAATGGAGGTTTGAAGTCGCCAAAATGTAATGCAGGCTGCGGTGTAGTTTTCAAGTTGTCGCCGCCGCAGAATGGCGGCCCGTGGATTGAAACCATACTCCACGAATTCACGGGAGGCAGCGATGGAGCAGTTGCTTACGCCGGAGTTGTTCTGGATAGCAGCGGAAACCTCTATGGCGCGACCACGGCGGGCGGAGCTGCGGGACTGGGCACGGTGTATGAATTGAGTCCAACATCCGGCGGCGGCTGGCAGGAGACGGTTTTGTACAACTTCGGCGGTGCTCCTGATGGAGCTACCGCTTATAGCACACCGATACTCGACAAGGCCGGTAATCTTTACGGCACCACCTATGAGGGCAGCGCTCACAATCATGGGACAGTCTATGAACTAAGCCACGCCTCCGGCGTCTGGACCGAGCAAATCTTGTGCAGCTTCAAAGGCGGGAACGATGGAGACGAACCCTTTGCCGGAGTAATTTTTGATCAGGCCGGCAATATCTATGGCACTACCGCGGAAGGCGGCACCGCTAACGTAGGGACGGCTTTTAAACTAACCGCAGCCAATGGCTGGAAAAAAACTATTCTGCATCAATTTTTAGGCTTAAGTGCGGGCGATGGCGCAAACCCGAACGGACTGATCTTTGACGCCCTCGGAAATCTTTACGGCTCTACGGTTGGCGGAGGCAGTTTTAATCCTGGCACAATCTTCCGGATGACTCACTCCTCCAGTGGCTGGAAAGAAACGGTGCTCTACAGCTTCACCGGCGGCAACGACGGAGCCTTTCCGTCGGCAGGTCTATCCATTGACCCCGCCGGCCACCTCTACGGGACCACGCTTTGGGGAGGACCGGCTGGCGATACCGTTGGCGGGGTCGCATTCGAATTTATTCCGTGATTCCCAATTTCACGCGGCATGCTGACGCGGCGCCAAACGCCGCTCTTCCACGTCCTGCGCGGCTTACTGCTTTAACCACCCAAACCACTGATTCTACATGACTTTCATCGCAGCTAAATCGCCCGACGCTAACCTCTCGCCAGAGCGGCGGCTTTCTGGGAAAATAGAGTTCTTGCCGCTTCCAGGGCCTCGACCGAAACGAGCCGAACCTAAGTTTTAAAGAAGTAGCGGATCAACAGTCATGGATCGCGAACTCACAATCACTGTCCCGACCATCGGGAAGGTTCCGGCGGAGGCCCTGCCTACCTTGGTTGCCGCCAAGCCGGAGGACGCCCCACTGTGCGGCTCGGTTTTGGTGGTGATTCAGTTCGACGTTTGCGAGGAGATCCGGCTCGACGAACTTCGGCACATCCTGGGCGCACGCCAGGCGGCAGCCAGCTTCAAGCATCTTGCGCCGGGATACGTTCGCTTCCAGCGTCCGCCGGTGGAGGAAGCGCTTGAACCGCTCGTTCTTGAAAGCGGAGAGCGGCTGCAAGGCGAGATCAAGTATTACGACTACGGCGTGGTCAGCGTGGTTTTTGAGCTGCCGTTCTCCGGCGATTGGGACCGCCTGGTGCAGCTCTCCAGCCGCTGGGTTTGGGATACGAACTTCGAGAGCCTGGCGATGCGCATCGTCAAGCAGAAGCTTGAGCGCGCCGCGCCCGCCCTGGTCAAGCCCTATGGCGCGAAGCCCGGCGACGCAGAGTGGCTGCAGGAAGACTATTTCATCTTTCACCTGCGCGAGATTGCAGGAGCGCCATCGGCCGCCGACCTGCTGGCCGCGCAGGGAGCTTGCATCGCGCAGGTGGTGCGCGGAGAAACCGTTCCGCTTTCCGATGGCGAGCGGCAGGAGATTTTGCAGTCTCGAATTTCCTACTATCCCAACGATCTGGTCGTGATCGGCTGGAACGCCGCCTTCATCTACGACGATCCTGCCGGCGCCGAAACCGCCATTGAGCTTCTGCAATACGCCAACTCGCAGCTGCTTGAATTCCGCCACTACGACGACCTGCTTACCCACCAGTTGGAAGATGTTTACGACTTCCTCGAGAAAGGCGGCCGCGGGCTGTGGTCGCGCTGGCGGACGGCGCGTGCCGCATCCAAGCTGCATACCGTCCTGCTCGACGTGAGCGAATTGACCGAGCGCGCCGACAATGCCATCAAGTTCCTCAGCGACATGTTTTCCGCGCGTCTCTACAAGCTGGCCGCGTTGAAAGTTGGCGTGCCCGACTACAAAGACCTGGTCCAGCAAAAGCTGCAAACCGCCGAAGAGCTTTACCGCTTCATGGTTGACGAGTTCAACCAGAGCCGCGCCTTCGTGCTCGAACTCATGGTGGTCATCATCCTGATCATTGAGTTGGTGTATTTCTTCCGCGGCAAACCGATCTAAGGTTCAACACGGGACGCAATACAGTGCCCCGCCCTTAAAGCGACTCGACGAGGCACGGCCACCCGCCGTCCCGCCGAATGAGAGGTGCGAGGTTTCCTGTCAAGGAATCCGGTGGTCGGCGGCCGCACCTTTACTTTGCCGGGGCGAAATCGAGCTTGGTATCGCCCTTCACGGTCACAGTGACGGTCGTGGCCTTGCCGTTGTCCCACGCGGTCGCCTTGTATGGACCGTCTGGGACATCCTTGATCGCGTAGTTGCCAGCCGCGTCCGTTTCGGCGAAATACGGGGAGGGACTGACCACAATCGTGCCAACCATCTCGGAATGTATGTTGCACAGCAACGGCACGTTCCCGGCATTTTCGTACTTGAAGCTCAGGGTCTTGCCCTTGTTGAAGGTGCCAACGTTGTGGCTTAGCTTCTTGTTGCCGGAAATATTCGGCCAGAAGACGTTGTGGGGGACGTTGTCGTCGTTGCTGAACACGACCGTAGTGCCCTGCTGGATGACCAACAGTGCGGGCGTAAATTTCATCCCTTGCTGATCCACCGCGGCAGTCTGCGTTGGGGCTGGGAAGGGTTTGGCTGGCACCGTCTCAAGCACCACAGCCGATTGGCCTGTGGCTTTGACGTTTCCGCTCAGCGTGCCAGCAAAAGCATTAAGGCATGAGAGCAGCAGGATAACGAGCAATGAAGTGAATTTCATAAATACTCCTCTTTGAAAATGCCACCGCTAGTTGCGTGGTGGGTACAGCGACAAGTACAAATATGCATCCGCCGCTTCGTCCGGGGTCAGGTACGTAAACACAGGCATGCGACCACGAACAGGTATCGCGGGCGATCCTTCAAGCACAGGCGTACCAACCGTGACTTTGGTGACGAATTGGTTAAGGCTCAGGCGTGATGTAAGACTGCTGAGAGGGGGAATTTGCGCCTCCGAAAGCTCTTGGGGGCTGGGATTGTGACCGACCGAAGCATGGCAGATATGACACGTGGATTTCACGATATGCTCGCCCACTCGCAATGGGGGCTCGACTACCGGAACCTGCTGCTTCTCCGCACCGGGGATGCCTGCAAGCTGCCGTAGGTAAGCGAACAGCGAGCGGACTTCGGCATTTGCGAGGTAAGGATTGGGGGAAGGCATATCGGTGCCGCCCTTATGCCGGCGGTCCAGCAGCATGCCATTGGCTTGCTTGGCCAGCGGCACGGCATCCTTCGAAGCCACGTCCATCCCCACCTTCTTCATGCGTTCGATATACATCCTCGCGGATGTTGCCCGTACGGGGTCGATGACAGAGTTGATTTCTGGGGGAGCGCCTGTGCCGGATGCGCCATGGCAGCCTTGGCACTTGAAGCGGTACAGGTCAGAGCCGTGCAGAGTGGTGCTTTGCCCGGTGAACTTATTGGAAAGCTGCAACGCCGGGAGTGGCAGAGGCCATTCGCTGGGCACCGGGGCTGCGGGGCCGTAGACGCTGGACGACTTGCCCATGCTGGTTTCATCGAAGGACCGATGAAGGTGCACCAGCCAGCTTTCGCCCTCCACCGGAGTAACAACCTGTGCCGACCCGAACAACGACAGCGCTAGAAGGAAAAGAACCAGCGTGACAATGCTCATCGCATGTCTCATGCCGGTTTAGAGTCCCCAACCGAGAGTTCAATCTCATGTTCACTTCTCTTCTGGTCGAATCCATAGTCAGCTTGCATGTAGGGACGCCTCTTACTGAGTCTGGCTCATCAACATTCGCAATACTGAGCAGCATTGCTCATGTTGAAGGCTGAGGGCTGAGGGCTGACGAGTCGGCGTCGGGGGGCCCACTTTTCGCGCCATCGCAACCTTGCCCATCGTTCTTTGCAAGGGTGGGAACCGCGACTGTCGGCACGACCCTCGGTAGGCGGCATTCATGATGGTCGCAACTATAAATTTCCTTTGACTTCAGCCGCCCGATGACCGATCCTATTCCTTCAAAGCATTAGCTCTTTCCAAATAGAATAGCCATGAGATAATGAAATTTGGGCACCGACTTTGCCGGGGAATTTCCTCGAATCGGACGATTTCGAGCGAGAAACCAGCGGAACCACCCGCTGATTCTAAACGACTTGCAGTCGCGGCGATCCCCTAAGTCCTGCAAATGCAAGA
The DNA here is from genome assembly GCA_049585895.1 of Candidatus Sulfotelmatobacter sp. Classification (GTDB taxonomy): domain Bacteria; phylum Acidobacteriota; class Terriglobia; order Terriglobales; family Acidobacteriaceae; genus Sulfotelmatobacter. The sequence goes on from JBAVAV010000417.1 coordinate 13,815, forward strand.
TTGTACGACAAGTTGTTGTGCCCCTAGGATTTTTCACACTTTTCCCGTTACCATGATATTCCAAAAGACCAGGGGGAGGGTGTCACCTCCAGTAACAAAAAGGTAAATAGGCTTCTTCGAAGACTGAGAACTGCATGCGAGGCCTGAAAGACAAGCGCGTCCTGATCACGGGAGGAGCCAGCGGAATTGGCGCGGCCACGGCTTCCCGATTTCTGGAAGAAGACTCGCAGGTTTGCGTGCTCGATCGCGATGCCACGGGTTGTGAAGCGATCAGGCGCCAGTTGCCGGGTCTGGCTGGAAATGTGACGGCGGACGTCTCCGACCTCAAGCAGGTGCAGGCCGCATTCGCCGAGGCCGTGCGCGTGATGGGCAGCGTGGATGTGCTCATCAACAACGCTGGCATCAGTATTCGCCACAACTTCCTGGACATCACTCCCGAAGAGTGGGACAAAGTGCTCGCCGTGAACCTGACCGGCATGTTTTACGTGGCGCAAACCGCGGCGCGACACATGTGGGAGCGCGGCAGTGGTGTGATTCTGCAAACAGCTTCGACCAACGGGATCATGGGCTATCCCTATTACGCCGACTACAATGCCACCAAGGCGGGAGTGATCGAACTTACCCGGTCCATGGCCCTTGAACTTGCTCCCACAGTGCGCGTCTGCGCGGTAGCTCCGGGATATGTGCTCACGCCCATGCAGCGCGCCGAGTACACCGACGCGATGCTCGAAGAAGTGAATCGAAAGATTCCTCTGCGCCGTCACGCCAAGACGGAAGAAATTGCGGCGCTGTTTGCCTATTTGGCGTCGGACGACGCGGCCTTCGCCACGGGGCAAGTCTTCACCATGGATGGCGGGGAAACTGCCGGAGGACTGGCCAGCCGTTAACGCACGATGCGCTTGCAAGACAAAGTCGCTCTCATCACCGGCGGGACTTCTGGCATCGGCGAAGCTACAGCAACGCTGTTTGCCGCGGAAGGCGCCAAGGTGGCCATCACGGGGCGAAATGCGGAGCGTGGAACGTCTGTTGTGCAGCGAATCAAAGAGCACGGCGGAGAATCTGTCTTCATTCGCGCCGACGTAAGTCTTGCCGACGACTGCCGCCGCGCCATCGACGAGACTCTACGCGTCTTTGGCAGGGTCGATATTCTTTTCAACAACGCGGGCGTCTTCTATCCTCAGACCGCGATCGAGTGCTCCGAAAAAGAATGGGACGAGCAGATTGACGTCAACCTGAAAGGCACCTTCCTGATGTCGAAGTATGCTCTGCCCGCGATGATCGCCCAAGGTGCGGGAGTAATCGTCAACAATAGTTCCGGCTGGGGAGTTGTTGGCGGCGACCGTGCCGTGGCTTACTGCGCTTCGAAAGGCGGCGTGGTGCTGATGACCAAGGCCATGGCCATCGATCACGGGCGCCAAGGGATCCGCGTGAATTGTATTTGTCCCGGCGACGTGGAGACTCCCATGCTTCCCGCCGACGCGAAAATGCGCGGCTTGCAATGGAACGACTACATTGCGGGTTGTGCCAGCCGCCCCTTGGGGCGTGTCGGGACGCCCGAGGAGATTGCCAAGGCCGTGCTGTTCCTGGCCTCCGACGATTCGTCGTTCATGACCGGAGCGGCGCTGGTAGTCGATGGCGGAGGAACCGCTGACTAGCCGCTCGGATGCCGGACTCGCTCGGACTCGAATGAAAGCAACTGTATTTCTGGGCGGCGGACGCATCACCGGCGCGCTGCTTGCTGGACTGCGATTGTCGGGATATAAGCTGCCTCTGCTTGTTCATGATCGCAATGCCAGTAAGTTGCGGGCTCTTGGACGCGAGTTTCAGGTTGAGGCAATGCTTGATCTGAAGTCGGCAGTCGAGCGGGCGGGGATGTTAATTGTCGCTGTACGTCCGGATTCGGTTGCCGACTTACTCGCCGAAGTTGCGCGATGCGGGGCCGCGCGACGGCCCATGATGGCCGTAAGCCTGGTGGCGGGAATCCCGTTGAGAAAACTGCGCACATTCCTTGGATTCCCGGTGTGCTGGGCGCGCGCCATGCCCAGCCCCGTCAGCCGCGTCGGACGCGGGCTGACTGGTGTGGCCTTTGACGGTAAGTGCTCGAAAGCGGATCGCAGGCGCGTCCGCGGATTCTTTCAACATGTGGGGCCGGTGCTGGAGATTCCGGAAGCCCAGTTTGATGCTTTTACTGCAACGTACTCCTCAAGCCACGGCTATCATGCGTTGGCGACGCTGGCAAAGGCTGCGCGCGCTAAAGGATTGACCCGCGAGATCGCCCTCACGGCGGCAGCTCACGCGCTGGCTGACGGAATTTCGTACTGGCGCGAAATCGGCCTCGAGTTATCCGAACTCCTGCACGAGGCTGTGACACCGGGAGGAATTGCGGCTGCAACATTAAAGGCTATGGACAAAAGCGGCTATGAAGAAGTCGTAACTCGAGGCCTACGGGCGGGCATCCAACAGGCACGAGCGAACTCGCGACGATGATTCTTGGCTAAGAAGTTGGGTTTAGAATTTCGTCGGAGAATTATCCCCGGGCGAACCGGGCTGCAAGCCGTCCCATGCGGACTAGGCGGTAAAGAGGAAATAGCGGCGTGGGCAGGCGGACCGCCTCCCATTCGCCGGGACCGGGCGTGAAAGTCAGCCGCGCGAGGAAACGCAAGCGGTCGGCCCGGCGTTCGCGCAGTCGCATCATCAGGCGAAAGTACGCTACTTGCTCTTCGCCGTAGGTAACTCCTCGTGCGACTGCTGCGCTGATTTCGCCGGCGAACTGCAGCGCGGACCGGTCTTCCGCAACCGCGCTTTCCAGGGCAGCCGGGATATCCGCACCCAGAAAACGATGGGTCAGCAGCAGCGTCACGTACAGAATTCGCTCAATGCCAAGTTTTTTTGCTTGAGCTTCGATCCAATGCCAATTCAGGTTCTGCAGCTTCAGAATCTGCGCAATGTCGCAGAGCCAGATCAGCCGTCCCCAGACATGTTTGGCGGCATGGACGGAAAGCACCAGCAGCAAATCTTCCGGCGAGGGTGTCTTCAAAGAGCGGCCTGCGACGCTGGCCGAGAGGGCGCGCTGGAACAGACCATCCATGTCGTAGTCGACGGCATAGAACTGTGGCTGCAGCGCCCATTGCAG
>JBAVAV010000418.1:0-1528 GCA_049585895.1 Candidatus Sulfotelmatobacter sp.
GGCTCGGGCGGCAATCACTCCCAGCCGAACGGGGGCGCCGGCTGGCTCCTTGACGCACACTCGGACGTAGCGACCTTCCAAGCGTGGCACGTCCCCACGTCGATCCTCGGCCAGCAGGCATCCGCGAACAACACGGGGGCGACGGGATGACCGTGTATGGCGCCACCGCGCTCGTGGCCGGGTCGGCGGGGCAGCCGCAGCCGGACATCGTCACCGCGAACGTGTCGGCCCACCAGCCGCTCCCCGCATCGTTCTCCGACCCGCTTTACGTCGTGGAACCATGGGCGCCGGACCATTACCGGAAGATCACCCGCTGGATCGGTATCGGCATGCCGTCGCACGGTCAGCCGTGCACGTTGATTCAGCAGAGCGAGAACGGCCAGAGAATCTGGGTCGCGATCGTGTTCCCGCAGACCAGCTAAGACCCGCCCCCAGGAGGGCCGCATGGACCTTTCGTACGTGCACCTTGTCAACCAGGGTGGCTACTCTCAGATCAACACCGGGACCGCACTAGCGAGCAGCGCATCGGCCGCCGACATCAGCCCCGGTGGCAGCACGCTCGGGCAGGCGTTCACGTTCCCCGCCGACAGCCTCCAGCCCGGCCAGCAGTACCGGGTGCGCTCCAAGGGCATCGTGTCGAACACCGGCACGCCAAACCTGACCCTCGGCGTCTACTACGGCGGCGTCGCGGGAACGGCGCTGTGCACAACCGGAGCGCTCGCGACCGTAACGAGCCTGTCGAATAACCTTTGGACGCTCGAGGCGGACATTCGCGTCAGCGGCACCGTCGGGACGTCCGGGTCGATCTATGCGCTCGGGAGCGTCGCTGGACCGTTCGCCTCAACGGCGTTCATGCCCGCTACGAGCTCGTCCGGGAATCTCGTCGCAAGTCTTGACACCTCGGTGGCGAAGATCCTCACGGTCGGGGCTACCTGGGGGACGTCGTCCGCCTCAAACTCGATCCAGGTGATCCTGTTCACCGTCGAACGCTTGGATGAGGGAGCCTCCTAGCTCATGCTTCCGCGTTCGCCGGGCTTCAGGCGACGGCGACGCATCTCGAGCTACGCAGGAGGCCAGCCGCTCAAGACGCCGCTTGTCGCGACGATCAACATCAACGGGATCACCAGCACCGGCGCGAACGTCTACGGGTCCTTCAACCCGCAGGGCCTATCCGGCTCCTGGTGGTTCTCCTATGGCCTCACGCCGACGCTCGGGACGACAACCATCCCCGTGTCGATCTCCGCGACGGCGATCCCGCAGGCGGTCACGGTCACGCTCTCCGGCCTTACCCCGAACGCCACCTACTACGTGGCGCTCGTCGGGCAGACCGCAGGCGGCACGGTCACAAGCGCCCCTCTGTCGTTCATCGCTCAAGTGCCGCCGGTCGTCACGAACCCGTCCTCCCCTATGATCCCCGCGGGGACGGCTGCGGTAGGGACACCGCATTACGCGTTCCCGATCACGTTCACCCTCACGAACGGTGTCGGCGTGGTGGAGCAGGGCTCCTACGACGACACGCTCTCTCAGG
>JBAVAV010000419.1:0-2383 GCA_049585895.1 Candidatus Sulfotelmatobacter sp.
TCTCCAGCGTGGGGACAGCGAACTGTGGCGTGCCGCAGAAGACGAGAGAGAGGGACATTGGGTAATTGGGTAATTGGGTAATTGAGTAATTTGAAGACCTACCGATCACAAATTACCCAATTACAAAATTACCCAATTACAAATTCTTCTACCATTCTCCCGCTTTCACCAGCTTGCGAATCTTGCGCTTGATCAGATCGCGTTTCAGAGCGCTGATGTGGCTGATGTAGAGCTTGCCGTTGAGGTGATCGGTTTCGTGTTGGAACGCCCGCGCCAGGAGATCTTCACCGGTGTGCTCAAAAGTCTTCCCCGTCAAGTCCTGGGCACGGATGGTGACCACCCGCGGCCGGCTCACATTTTCTCGAAAGTCAGGGATGCTGAGGCAACCCTCGCTCTGAGCATGGCGGCCTTCAGTATGAATTATTTCGGGGTTGATCAGAATCATTTTGGCCTGCGGTTGTTCTTTGAAAGTTATATCGACTACGGCGATGCGGCGTGAAATGCCGATTTGCGGAGCGGCCAGGCCCACGCCGTGGGCGGCATACATCGACTCGAACATGTCCTCGACCAGCTTCTTCAGTTCGTCGTCAAAGGCGGTTACCTTCTCGGCGGGCTTCTCGAGAACTGGATTGCCGAACTTTACGATAGGAAAAATCATCAGTAATTTTTCAATTGCCGGCAGTAGCCTTGAAAATTGCGCAGAGTTTCGCCCATGGAATCGCCGCCAAACTTTTCCAGCGCGCATCGTGCCAGGGTCAAAGCAACCATGGCTTCTCCTGCAACACCGGCGGCCGGAACCACGCAAACGTCGGAGCGTTCGTAGGCGGCTTTCACCGGCTCGCGGGTGGAGAAATCCACGGACTGCAGCGGCCGGCGCAGGGTGGAAATCGGTTTCAAGTAACCGCGGACCCGAATCTCTTCTCCATTGGAAACGCCGCCTTCGATGCCTCCGGCATTGTTGTGGGCGCGCGTAAAGCCCGTGAACCCTGACTGTTGGCGGTAACCAATCTCATCGTGCACCGTGGAGCCGTGAGAAGTGGCAGCCGCAATGCCGGAGCCGATCTCAACCGCCTTTACTGCTTGCAGCGACATCACGGCCGCAGCGAGCAGCGCGTCCAGACGTTCGTCCCACTGCGCGTACGTCCCCAGCCCTGGTGGAACGTTATGCGCGACTACCTCGAAGACTCCACCCACTGAATCGCCAGTCTTGAGCACTTTGTCCACTTCCTCTTTCATGCGCTGCTCGACCTCTGCGCCAGCGCAATTCAACAGCACTTCCTCGCGCAGATAAAGGCTGTGTATCTGTTCCCACGGAACCTGCATTTCGATGGCCGCACCGCCGACAGCAACTACGTGGCTGAGAACCTCGACCTCCAGTTCGCGCAGGAAGAGCTTGGCGAGCGCGCCCACCGCGACACGGGCCGCGGATTCGCGGGCCGAAGCGCGTTCCAAAACATAGCGAGCCTCGGGAAAATTGTATTTCAGCGCACCCGCGAGATCCGCGTGCCCGGGGCGCGGAGAAGCCACAGGTTTGTGCTTGCCGGGATCGCCTTCATCGACAGGCAGCGATTCCTGCCAGTTCTTCCAGTCCTTGTTTTCGAGTTGGACCGAAATCGGGGAGCCGATGGTCTTGCCCTGGCGAACGCCAGAGAGGATATGCGCTGTGTCGCGCTCAATCTTCATGCGTCCGCCGCGGCCATATCCCTGCTGACGGCGCCAGAGCTCGCGGTCAACGAAGGCCTGGTCCACTTTCAGGCCGGCAGGCAGGCCCGAGAGGAAAGCGACCAGCGCTTCGCCATGAGACTCGCCGGCGGTGAAGTAGCGAAGCATAAACGGTCGATTCTACCTGAAGCGCCGTGGCGCGGCAGCCGGGAACAGCCAAAGAGACCGGACCGGTGGTTTCAAAGATTCTCCCAAGAAATAAATCGCATCGGGGGAGATATTCACAGGCGCGAAACCGCGATGATTGCTACAATTGTCATTGGGCTTGTAAGTCTTGCCCAGCTTGCGTTTTGCTCGGCCGCAAGTGCCACCTCGCATATCTTTCTGGCCAAAGAAGGAGGAGCTGTGTCCCCCACACAGATCCCAGCTGAAAGTTTGTCGCTCGGCGCCAAGATCCGTTGTGTGCTGGTTCACGACCATGTCTTGCTGCGCCAGGGCCTGCGCCGTTTGCTGGAAGACGAACCCGACCTTGAGGTAGTGAGCGAAGCCGGCAATGCCGCGGAAGCCGCCCGGAAGGTATTTGAATTCCGGCCGGATGTGGTGATCGCGGATGCCGCCACATTTGATCTGCCTGCCTCCGAAGTAGAGCTGTTCGTATTGCGCGAGTCTCCTCACTCAAAAGTCTTGTTCTTGAACATGCTGGAAGCGGCAGGCTCTACAC
>JBAVAV010000420.1:0-11981 GCA_049585895.1 Candidatus Sulfotelmatobacter sp.
CCTTTAAGGTTCGCCAATCGACGTCGTCCGAACTCCTCCTGGCTGAACGCTCGGGACTTGCGAATGATCATGTCGATTTTCCATGATGTTTTGAGATCGAGGATATTGAACAGAGACTCGTGCTTGAGAGCTTCTAACGCCGCGCCCGCGTCCACGTAGTATTCGCTTCGGGCAAGACTCTCGACCAAGGCTCGTAACTGCGCGGGGTTTGCCGCGATGACAAGGTCGATGTCCTGGGTTGAGCGCGGAGAGCCGTAAAACACGCTGGCAAACGATCCCGTCAGCATATATGGGATTCCAGCGCGATTGAGTTCGGCTGCAATCCGTTGCAAGGCTTCAGGGACGATCATTTTAGACCGGCTGGCAGCGGCTTGGGAAAGAAGGCGAGCCTGAGCAACTCACGCGCGATTTGCGCCTCGGTCCATTCTGGATGCTCCTGCCGCAGCCGCACCCGGTTCAACTCACGGCCAAACATGCTCATCTCGTAAGCCAGAGCGATTTTCCGCTCCCCCGTCATCGATCGGTGAATCGCGAGTTGCACAGCTTGCGCTTCGGGAGTTGTGTCGGTGATGGGCACGGCCAAAATGTTACCACGTAGTAGTACGGGGGCCGGTTAGCGCCAGCGTTTCAGGCGCGACCCAAGTCAGGATGGCCCCCTCAACGGCTCCGCCATACGGAACCGACCGGGCCTCTCGACGCGGCTCTCACTATTTGAGTTTTCGCCCTCTTGCTCACCAGGCCCGACGAAGTCGGGCAGGGCGATCCAATTCTGGTCACTGTCCACTTTGCAATCGTTGCGCGTATCCCCGCAGATTTCCACGGCATAGACGGGATGGATTTCCCATAGCGAGGAGCGCTTGGGATTCGGGCCGGTGGATCCGGAACAAGGTTTGTGGCTCGCGTCGAAGAATAGGTGACCGGTAAACCGGAACAGTCGCGCGTTGTTATGGTTCATATTGTCGGGCGTCCATGTGTCCGGCCGGAAGTGCGGACTCATTTCTGCGGTGACGCTGCTGCACTCCTCGTCCTGATTCGAGTTCTTGCCCAGCACAATGTGAATGTCATTGCTTTCGGCGTCTTTGCGCTTGCAGTTCACGCTCTCGCCGCTACCCACGTTCGAGGGGTGGGCACTTATCACAAAAGCAACAATTCTAACGACAGTTCCTTCGCCAATGGAGCCTGCATTCGAGGAAAGCTTGCGCAGCACGGAACGATCCTGGGGCAGACTTCCGTCGCTGCCGAAGGTTGTGACCTTCGCGGCCTCCTGCTGCAACTGATGCAGGACGTCGAAGTCGATATTGACGGGAGCGTTGGGAGTGTTGGCGGCGCAGAAATTATTTTTCGCCTCGTTCTGGGCGGCTTGCGGAGTGTCCAACTTGGAGTTGCCGGTTGCCGGACATGCGTCATCGATGGCGTGATGCCGCTGGATGGGCGTAAACGGCAGCGAGCAGGAAATGGAGATGGGTGCGCCTGGGCCGCCACTCGTTCCAGCATGGGCGCCCGCAGCGGGGTGGGATGTATTCACGTTTCCCGCCAGGCCGAGAGCAAGCGGCAACATGGTCGCGGCCGAGGTAATCTTGCGGCGACGCGCCTGACCGGAGGTCGCAGGTGGGTTAGTTGTAGTTCGTCGTCTCGGCATGGCTGCACCTCACGCGCTGAATGTGACCACAGCTACATCGGAAACGTCAGGGTAATCTACGAGAGTGGCACGAACGGTGGCATGAGGAGCCGGGATGGCGGATGCCCTGGCCGGCGCGGCAAATAAACCGGTGTTTTCGTCGATCCGGGCATCGTCAGGCGCAGCCGGCCCGGCAATGACCTCCCATTTCACTTTCGCATCGGGCTTGCGCGTCACCTCCGCTGTGAACTGCTGCTTTTGACCATATTTCACGGTGACTGTCGACGGAGATATGGTGACGGTGACCGGGCGGTCCTCAAGTCCGGCCGGGTCGGAGAACTGAATGGCTTTCCCGACCGCATAAGAGCTGCCGCTGATTCCGAGCAGCGTCAACACTCCTGCAGGAATCGAGTCGGGGAATGCGGGCTTTTTCCCTTCCCCATCTTTTCCAGCGGCGATCACCAGGAAGAGGCTGAGGGAAATTACGAAGGTAAACACGAGGAATTGGAAGCGGCCCATGCTGGCGTCACCATTCGTTTCGCTGATTAAGCGTGAAAGATCGATGGTGCCGTCGTAAATTTGCCAGAGCACCGCGATGCCGATAAGACCAACCAGCCCGCATATAAGGTCTCCCGCAACCAGAGTCAGCATCTGCATATCGAATCTCCTGTTACCTGAAATTTCCGTCTGAATCTTTATTGCGCGGCCAGAACCTGGCGAGCGCCTTTCCACCCAAATAAAAAGCGTTGCTTCCTCCTACCGTAGCCGTCCACGAAGTTGGGATTGGCGGGAACGTTCCCGGATTTCTCAAAACCTGCGTGAAGTAATAGAAGGCCGCTCCCATGGTTAAAAGCAGCAACTGGACTCTCTCGGGACTGAAGTATGCCGTGTCTTGAGTTTTGTGGGATTGAACCCGGCCGTTGGCGTCAAGAATCGCCTGCCCTGCGTCATTCTTGCGCCCGTAAAGAAGATTTTTGGTATTAATCTGGCCGGTAAGCAGCTGCCCCGCCACAATTCCGAGCAGCGCCAGCAAGAAGCCCTTTATTTCCCAAACGACAATTTGAACAAAGGCGGACAGCACAGGATCTCCGGAGTGAAAAACCCGCGAGCAAATGTTCAGCCAATGTGTATCAGGGGCCCAGGGAGAAGAGACGAGACGGCAGATGCGTTAAGTCAACGCGACAAGCCCCTCGTTGCGCGGAAATACTACACCCGGAAGAGGCCGTGTCAAGCGAAAACTAAATGCCGTTCGGAAATCGTAAAAGGTGTGACCCGCTCAAGGCGCGAAGCCTCCTCAACGACTTCGAAAGCGCTAGCGCCAGCGTTTCAGATGCGGCCAGAGTTGGGCGAGGGTTCCGAACTTTGCGCCGTGACAAATGTAGACGTCGATTTCTTTTTCGAGGGCGTAGGGGTTGTCGGCGGATGTGCCTACGAATTCAACGCGCTCCCAGAGCTGTTCGAGGCGTTTCGGGCTGTCGTCGAGAACGATCATGCAATCGCCGGAGTAGCCGCGCGGTCCCCAGAGAAACCAACTCTGGTGTCCGCTGAGCGCGGGAGGCAGGCCGTAGCGGCGGCCGAGGAAGTCGATGGCGCCGGCCTGGCCGTAATCCTGGGCAAAGATGCCGCAGGCTTTGGCGCCGCCGTGTGCTGGGTCCGTGCGCTCGTCCGCTGGAAGACGGTTCCAGGCCACCGCGGTCTCGGCGACGATCTCTTCCCAGCCGAACTGGTCGGCATACCATTGCGGCAAAATCGCACGGGCGTGGGAGTGTTCCATCACCGGCAGCTTCATGGGCAAGTATTTCGTGTAAGTGATGAAATTGTCGGGAGAAAGGATAGGCACGACCACGGGCGCGAGATGCGCGCCGCTCGCTAAAAGAAGAATGACGATGACAGGCTTGAGCCAGGCTCGGCGGGGCGATTGGAGCGCAGAACCGATCACGACTGCTCCGGCGGCCAGCAGCATGGGATAAATCGGTGCGAGGTAGTAGTTCTTTCCGTGCAGCACGAAGAAGACCGTATAGCAGACGAGGTAACTCCAGCCCAGCACACGATAGGGCTTGAGGCGCGCGGAGAAGAGCAGGGCAAACAATCCCGTAAGCCAGATAGGCGCGGTGAAGGGAAGGACCAGTAGAGTTTGCTGAAAGAAATACTCGCCGGCGGGCAGAATTACGTCGCGGCCTTCGGCGCGGATGTTGTGCATCAACTGCACGAACGGCCAATCGTATTTGATATTCCACAGCAGGTTGGGCAGGAAGATCAGGAACGCCGCTAAACCGCCGAGCCAGATCCATTTATTCAGAAACACGCGGCGTTGTTCGGTGAGGAGCAGGCCCACCACGATCCCGAAGCCGAATAAGGCAATCGAATATTTTTCTTGCAGGCCCAGCCCGGCGACGACGCCAAACCACAGCCAATAGCGGCCGGCATTCTCAGTTCCGGTGCGCTTGATGGCGAGAATTGCGAAGTAAGCGCAACCCATCCAGAGGTTGGGCTCGAGGCAGTTCGTCCCCAGCAAACTGCCGTTCGATAGATACTGCGGCGCCACCACAATCGTGATCGCGCTGAGCAGCAGGGCGAAACGGCGGCCGCCGAGCTCACGGGCCAGAACCGCGGTCTGCACCACAAGCAGGGACGAAGCCAGCGCGGGAATGAAGCGAATGCAGCGCAGGGAGTCTCCCAGAAGCGCGCGGGAGATGTGGATGAGGAAGGGAATCAGCGGAGGCTGGTCGACGTATCCCCAGGCGAGGTGATCGCCGCACGACATGTAGTCGAACTCGTCGCGAAAATAGCCGTAGCGGTTGTTGAAGTAGATGTGGAAGAGGAGCTTGGCCAGGGCGATGACGTAGATGATGGCAATGCCGTTGGCGAAAAGAGACCTGTCGCGTTGCAAGGCGTTGTTGGCAGCGCTGCTTTCCATGCGGAAGAGAATAACCGAATCGCTGAATCCGCGAGGGAAACCAGGAAAGTGAAAGCCCGTGGAAGGGAATACCTCCAACGCGTGTGTTGGACGACAAGAACCAGGGAACTTTCCGTCCGTCTTCCAGGGTTTTTCCCCGCCGGTTTTTCCGAGCTAGTCGGCCCGCTGGCTGCTGGCTCGCCGGGCCTTCGGCTTGTTCTTCTTCTCGCTCTGGCCCTCGAGATTGAGCGCCACCGCAGCGCGGATGAGATCCTGCAAGGCCGCCTCATCGACCTTCTCGCCTTTGTGGATGTCGATGGCGCGCCTGACATTTCCCTCGAGGCTGGAGTTGAATAGACCTGAAGGGTCCTTTAACGCGGCTCCCTTGGCAAAGGTCATCTTGACGACGTTCTTATACGTCTCTCCCGTGCAGACGATGCCGCCGTGGGAAAAAACGGGGGTTCCTGACGATGTCGGCTTGACCCACTTCCGCTCTTCGACGATCTCTGGGTCTGCTTCGTGTATGATTTCGCGAACTTTCGCGAGCGTCTTTCCGCGCCAGTCGCCAAGTTCCTTGATCTTCTGGTCGATGAATACCGAGGCAGATTCAACCGGGATGGGCCTTTTCATGTATAGCCCCCAACTCTCGCACCTAATTTAGCTGCACTGAGCGTAACCTGCAAGCCGGGCCACAGCGGGATCCGTCCAGGTCTTAAGTGAGCCACTCAAGTCAAAAGTGGGCTTTGAGTGGGTACGCGCCCTGCGCAGTGGAGAGGAACAGCGGGTTTCTTCACTTCACCTTACCCTCCGCTTCGTGCAGGGTAAGATTCCGGTCGAAATGACAATTTTTGCGATTGGCAATATTTTGCGGCACGGCTAGCCGTGCTCTTTCAAAACGCATTCAAACTGACTCGCCACCCAGTGTTTCCTTCGTTTTCTCGTGCTATGATTCGAGGGCTCAGTTCCTTCCTCCTCCCTGTGGTTATCCCGATCATTGCGAGGGGGAGTACCGCGCTGGCCAGCGAGATGGCGTCTGTAATTCTGCGTCTCTGGATCGAAGGGACGTTTGACGCGCGGACTTTTGACAGATATTTGACGCGCCACGAAGCCACCGGCGCCTAGATCCCAGAACTACTCAATGGAGGAGAACTCGCATGAGCACTCAAAATTTCCGCCACGGTGGAAGACTCGCAATAAGAGTCGCGATCGCAGCGGTTTTTTTCGCATTTACTTTTGCTGGCGGAGCAGTCGCTCACGCTCAAGCCACTGAGACAATTATTTATAGCTTTACCGGCACCACCGGACAAACCCCTACGGCGGGACTCGTCTCCGACGCGGCGGGCAATCTTTATGGAACCACGTACAACGGCGGGGTTAATGGCGACGGCGCTCTATTCGAGTTGTCGCCTGTCGCCGGCGGCGGTTGGACGTATCAACTGCTGCATAGCTTCAACCGACACGTCGATGGCGGCTTCCCGTCCGGCACTCTGATTTTCGACGTGGCCGGCAATCTTTACGGAACACTATCGACTCTCGGCCCGGTGGGCAGTGGGGCGGCGTTCGAGTTTTCGCCGGCGGCGGGACGAACCTGGGTGGAGACGGTGCTGCATCACTTTGGCGTTGGGAAAGATGGGGCCATAGTACCTGCCGGCCTGACCCTCGATGCGGCGGGAAATCTTTATGGGACGACGGAGGAGGGCGGCGAGTACGGCTTTGGTACCGTCTTCGAACTATCATCCCAAGGAGGTGGAAGCTGGAAGGAGAAGATTCTGCATAACTTTAATAAGAACGGAAAGGATGGAATCAATCCGATCTCCAGCGTGGCGGTCGACGCGGCGGGAAATGTTTACGGGACGACGCAGCGTGGCGGCTCGAAGAATGGCGGCGGAATCGTGTTTGAGCTTTCGCCGACTCCGGTGGGCGCCTGGACCGAGAAGCTGCTGCTCACTTTCGAGTATGGCGGGAAGAGCCCGTACTTTCCCAGGGCTGGCATGATTTTCGATGCGGCCGGAAATCTCTACGGCACTACTTTCTCGGGAGGACTTTACGCCTACGGGACGGTCTTTGAACTTTCGCCCTCGGCGGGTGGCGGGTGGAGCGCACATCTGCTGTACAGCTTTAATCCCAGCGGTGACAGCGGAGATCAGCCGGAAGCAAACCTGATTGTCGATTCCGCAGGAAATCTCTACGGGACCACAAACCGCGGTGGCGTGAACGGGGTTGGTACCGTCTTCGAGTTGTCGCCGCAGGGGGACGGAAGCTGGACCGAAACTACGCTGCACGCCTTTAGCGAGGGCACTGGCGACGGATACCAGTCCGTCGGGAGTCTGGTTCGCGATGCTGCGGGAAATCTCTACGGCACAACGTCCTACGGCGGGGCTACCGGACGAGGCATTATATTTGAGGTCACTCCTTAGAGGATGTGGGTGCGGGAAGATTCTCAAGAGATGTTTGCGGCCGATGCCCCATTTTCTCGTGTTCTTTGCGAGAAATGGGGCTTTTCAAAGTGACCCGATTACCGGAGGGACGATGCGTCATCGAATTCTGCACCTGTTGTGTGTTGTACCGTGCGTCGTAGTCCTTATCACCGCCGCGCATGCGCAGCAAGCCCAGCAAAGCCATTGGGCGACACCCGACGACAAAACGGCGAAGTTCATGATCGACATGGAGCGCAAGTGGGCCGAAGGCGTATGTACAAATAATGGAGTGATCTCTGAGTTGTTGGCCGACGATTTCCAGGGCACCAGTACCAGCGGCGAGCGCTACAACAAGGCGGATGAGCTACGCGATGAAAAAGGCCCACACTCGGCACACGGCTGCGCACTCGACGATGCCAAGGTGCGCTTCTTCTGTTCTTCTTCCGGCGAAGACGTGGCCATCATTTACGGCAGCGAGCACGCCATCGGCAAAGACAAAATGCATCCAGACGCGAAGCAGTGCCAGGTCTGGACCGATACCTGGTTGAAGCGCGATGGTAAGTGGCAGATCGTTGCCGCGCAGGACAACAAGGTCGATTGCAAGTAGCTAGAGGATCCTCTGATCGTCGAAGCTAGAGCTGGGTTGTGCGAGCCAACCGGAGGACTGGGAGTGGAGCAGTTTTCACTATGCAATCGGTGCAGATGGACGCGTAGAGATCGAGTCGGAATGGACGGCACGAAATCGCGAACGACCGGCGGGAAGACTTTGCCCAGTGCCCCACTCAAGCCAAAAGCGGCTTGAGTGGGCCACCTATCGGACACCCTGACCGTCGCCATTGAGTTGGTCTTGAAGTTAACTTTGACTTTCCGACCGGGAAGGGGCACGGCTTAAAAGCCGTGCCGCAAAGCCCGAAAGGCTCTCACACCTTGAATCACTCAACCGAAATGCGTTGTCCTGTAACAGTTCCCGCTAACTCCATTTGGAAGTTGCCGGAAGGGTCATAGAAATCCAGGGTAAAAGAACCGCAGTGCGAATCGCCACCGGTGCCCAGGGTAACCTTCTCACTGAGATTGATGGTACCCAGGAAGTTTCCATTCGTGTCGTAGTTCCACACGCGGTGAGCGAGCTTGTAAGTCCCGTGCCCGTCATGCTTCCACACGCCGAGGCAGACGTTGCCTGTTCTCGGATCGACATTCGGATTGTGCACCTCGGTACCGCCGGCATTCCAGAGCTGATAGGCATCCTGGATTACGCTGCCGTCTATCGTGAACTGGATGTACCACAGACCGACCATGGACGTACGGTTGGACTTGTCCAGGGAAGAAGTAGGGACCTGTTGCATCGGGCGGAATTGACCTGCGACGGCGGATGCCATCGTGGACAGGGAATCGCCGCATGACGCAAAGGCGCTGGCACCGAATCCAGCTACCAGGACGACGTAGGTGGCAAACTTGACGAAGTTCAAATTCTTAAATTTCATACAGCCTCCTTGTGCGAGGCATCCTGCCCGGAAAGACAATTCTCCACAATGCAGGCTGGATAAAGACTTGGTGAAGGAGAGGTGAATTCGTAGGTGCTTGCAGGCAGAGAACTTCGATGCAAATTTCACGCATCAATGCTATAGTTTGGCCGATTCGCCTTAGGATTTTGGTGTGCCTTCCTGTATCTACAAGTTCGGCGACTTCGAGCTGGACCCCTCCCGCTTCGAGTTAAAGAGAAATGGCCGGAGCCAAAAGCTCGAACGGATCCCAATGGAGCTGCTCATCCTGCTCGCCGAAAAAGAAGGGAATGTTACTACCCGGCAGGAGATCGTCGAGCGCCTTTGGGGTAAAGATGTCTTCGTCGACACCGACCACGGTATCAACACTGCCATTCGCAAGATTCGCCAGGCGTTGCGCGATGACCCCGAGAAACCCCGCTTTATTCAGACCGTGACTGGCAAGGGCTACCGTTTCGTCGCGGAGAAGGCAGAAGATCGACAGATGCCCGGCAGGGTCACAGGAATGGCTGACGCGCCTAGGACTCAGGCTCGCTCCAAAGAGTGGGCTATGGACCAAGTTGCAGATGAAGTCTCTGCCAGGTCCTCCAGCCCGATTTCACCTGCGCTGCGCGTCATTTCCGGACCGCGCCGGTGGGGTTTCACGATGCCTCTCGTCGTATTCCTTTGCGTCGCGGGATTGCTGGCCTTGAATGCCGGCGGAGTTCGAGATCGCATCTTTCCACGCAATCGCGCCTCTCAGATACATTCCATCGCCGTCCTTCCACTGGCAAATCTGTCCGGTGATTCTGCCCAGGACTATTTCGTCGACGGCATGACCGACGAGCTTATCACTGCGCTGGCTAAAAACCGCTCTTTGCAAGTCGTTTCCCGCACCTCTGCCATGCAATATAAAGGAGTTCAACGTCCGGTTCGCGACATCGCCCGTGAACTCGGAGTCGATGGGGTCCTCGAAGGTTCAGTCTCCCGCAATGCCAATCGTGTACACATGACGGTGCAGCTAATCTACGCCCCCACCGATTCCCATGTGTGGGCTGAGAGTTACGATCGCGATCTGAACCAGGCGATCTCCCTTCCTGAGGAACTGTCACAGACCGTCGCTAAAGAAGTAAAAACTGCAACATCGCACGCCGCGCCGCCGCGCCCCATCAGCCCCGAGGCCCACGATGCCTACCTGCGCGGGCGCTATTTCTGGTTTACGCACAATGTTCCGCAGACCCTCCCATACTTTGAGAAAGCAATCCAGCTTCAGCCCGACTATGCCGCCGCCTGGGCGGGACTTTCTGACACCTATGCTCTTCGCTCCGTGATGGGAGACGTTCCGCCCCAAGAAAGTCTCGCCAAAGCGGGTGACGCCGCTCGCAAGGCCGTAGAACTCGACGATTCTCTGGCTGAGGCCCACCTTTCCATGGCGGGCTGGTACATGTGGAGCTGGAACCCGCTTCAGGCCGATTCCGAAGCCCGGCGAGCCATCGAGCTGAATCCCAATTACGCCGAGTCCCACTTCTTTCGCCACCTCATTCTTCTTGCGCTGAATCGCCGCGAGGAAGCATTGCAAGAAGAGAAGCGTGCGGTTGAGCTCGATCCCTTCGCCCGGCACTACGGTCTGGGTGCTTGTTATATCGATCTGCGGCAGTTCGACGCCGCGATTGACGAGCTTCGCATGCAGTCCCAGCTGTATCCGGACGATGCCGCCGTGCACTGGACTCTTTGGCGCGCGTACTGGTTCAAGGGCATGTACAACGAATCGCAGCAGGAATTGGAAAAGGAACTTCAACTGTCCGGCCGCGCGGAGGACGCCGCCGCCGCGCATCGCGTCTTCGAGCGAGGCGGCGAGAAAGCTGTCGAGCAGTGGCGGGCCAATGCAATCAAGGCCCGCGCCCGCAAGCAATATGTTTCGCCCTACGAGATAGCGGATGCAGTGTCCTACTCCGGCGACAAAGATGAAACCCTGAAATATCTCGGCGCCGCATACCGCGAGCATGCTCCTGATCTCGTCGCCGTCCAAAGTGACGCCGCCTTCTACTTCCTTCGTGACGATCCTCGCTATCGCGCACTGGTAAAACAAATCGGCTTGCAACCTGCCGACTGAGCGGAGTGTCTCCAGTGCCAGATAAAATTCGCCAAGACAAATTGTCGTAGGGGGCTGGCCCACACGTGTGTTGTCCACGGATCACCACGACCGAAGGCGCCCCAGTCGTCGGGGTTTTTCGACGGGCGCCACGAACGCCGACGCGTTTTGGCCAGCGATTATCAGGCGATCTCTGCGTCCTTGCCTCCCACTTCTCGCGCACAGAACGCGCGAGAAATGGGGCACCCTGTCTCGTGCTGTCGCCAACACGACGCGCCACCGACTTCCCCGGTCACACCAAGGTAACGCTCCCGTTTGATTACCTCTACATCCTGCCGATAGGGTTGTGGTAGCGTTAAAACTAGCGTATTCAAGCGTATTCATTAGGGATTGCAGAGGTTACTCGCTCTCCGTGTCTTCGACGACCCGCAAACCGGGGATCCACGTGGCGTGGAAAACGGTCACCTATCGCAGCGTGGCGCTGCTGATTCTGGCCGTCACGGGAGTGTTTTTTCTGGGAGTGCGCCTGGCTTTTCCGCAGTTTACCGAAAGCAGCATTCAGGCACTGGACAATGTGGCCAGCAAAGTTCTGGAGCGGGTGGCGGGCATGGCTCCGCCAGCCGGCTCGCGCAATTCCACGGCGCAGCAGGCGCACTTCACGGCGCTCGACGGTACGGTGCGGGTGAAGAAGAGCAGCGGCAACAGCTGGATCGCCGCCGACTACAATGTTCCCCTCGAAAAGGGCGACGTGGTGCAGACCGGCTCGGAAGGCATGGCCAAGGTGGTGTTTAACGACGGCACCAGCTACACGGTCAAACAGGATTCCCTGATCGTGATCGAAGAGAACTCAGCCAATGACCAGCAGCAGACCAACGTTGCGGTAGCGGTGAGCACCGGAACTGTGGATCTTTCGACGGCGACCTACGTTCAGGGTTCGAAATCGCAAGTGATCGTGGCCGGGGCTACGGCTTCGCTGGCTCCCGAGTCGGCGGCGCAGGTGCATAACGATCCCAAGAGCGATCAGCACGAAATCCTGTTAAAAAAGGGCGCGGGCGAAGTTACCCGCAATGGCGAGACTCTTCGTCTGGCGAACTGGGAAAAAGTAAGTTTCCGGGGGAAAGACAGCCGCATGGAAAAGGCCAAGGAGAGCGGGCCGCCGACGCCGATTTCTCCCGCGAACATGATGCCGATCTTCGTTTCCGCCGAGAAAACCAAGGACGTGGAATTTTCCTGGACAGCGATGACGAACGCCGTGGGCTACCGGTTGCGAATTTCCCGAAATCCCTATTTCTCCTCTGCCCTGGTTGACAAGAAAGTTAATACAGCCGACGTTACCGTTACAAGTCTGGGCGAGGGAGCCTATTACTGGGTGGTACAGTCGTACGATGGCCTGGGAAAGGAATCGGTGGAGAGCGAGAAAAACCGCTTTACGATCATTCCCAAGGGCAAGCAGACGGCCGACGCGATCCAACTGCAACTG
>JBAVAV010000421.1:0-4145 GCA_049585895.1 Candidatus Sulfotelmatobacter sp.
CCTCAGGAACCTACGATTCGTATCAGGGCATCGCTTCAGCGATGCCGAAAGCGCCGCAGAACAATCATGGCTTTAGCCGCTGCGGCCGAGTGCCCCGCGCGGAGGCTTTCGTAGATCGACGACCATCGATCTATAGCGGCCTACGCCGTCTTATCCAGCTTCTCGGTCCGAGCCGGCACTTCCTCCACAGCCAGGTCCCCAGGTTTTCCCCCGTGATCCTCCGTGACCTCTGTGGTAAGGGTTTCAGCCGAAGCCGACCCGAAGCCCGATGCCCGGTCCAGAATTTCCTTGGCCAGCCGTATATAGCTCTCCGCTCCCCGCGACCGCGGATCGTACACCAGCGCCGGCTTCCCATGGCTGGGCGCTTCCGCCAGCCGGATATTCCGCGGAATCGTCACCGAATACACCTTGGCCCCAAAGAATTTCTTCAGCTCTCCCACCACCTGCTGCGCCAGGTTGGTGCGCTCGTCCAGCATGGTCAATACCACGCCCTCGATCTCCAGCCCCGGATTCAGCGCAGAACGAATCCGCTCGACCGTATCCAGCAGCTCGCTGATCCCCTCCAGCGCAAAGTACTCCGCCTGCATCGGGATCAGCACCGAGTCCGCCGCCACCAGCGCATTCAGCGTCAGCAGATCCAGCGCCGGAGGGCAGTCGAGGACAATGAACTGAAAGCGCTCGCGCAGCGGCGCCAGCGCGTCCCGCAGCCGGTACTCGCGCCGCTCCGCCTCTACCAGTTCAATATTATCTCCTAGCAAATTCTTATGAGATGGAATTAGCCAGAGCTGTTCGAGTTCCGTGGCCTGCAGCGCCTCCTCGGCCGAGGCCGCGCCCAGCAGCAGATGGTAGATGCTCACGCGTTCCGCATCCTTCAGCAGGCCCAGGCCGCTCGTGGTGTTGGCCTGCGGATCGCAATCGATGAGCAACGTGTTCACTTCCGCGGCCGCGAACGACGCAGCCAGGTTGATGGCAGTCGTGGTCTTGCCCACGCCGCCCTTTTGATTGGCAACAGCGATGACACGTCCCATGGAATTGTCGTGGAGCCAGAGCTTCTGCAGCATAATTCGATTGGCATTTCGAAAGCAATGCCGAATCGGCGTGCATACGTTGAATTCATGTGCAAAACGTGGCGCAATGTTCCGCTCGGAACATTCATCCGCACGTTCTCGCCTCCGATATCCAATGCCATCTCGCCGCATGCTCGAGACATGCCTCACTTCCCGGCGGAGTTCCTAGAGGGGCTTGTTTCCAAAAAAGACCACCTAGAGTAGGGGGCGTAGTGTTCCGAGCGGAACACTTCGGTCCGCACTTCTACGGAAGGCTGAACAACCCCGGCAGGGACCATGCCCTACAACCTCGCGAAAATTGGGGCATGCCTCGTACACACGAAACGAATTCAAGGGAAGTGTTCCGGTCGGAACGTTTTGCAAGCGCAAGCGCTCAGTCGATCGGCGACAGTGTTCCGCCCGGAACACTCCAACCTGTCGACATCATAGAACGCCCGCACGATCGCGGCCGAAGCATTCATTCTCTCCACTTTGCTCGAAATCTGCTTGAATCGTGGCCTCTTTGCGGCGGTGAAGAGCGCCAATTTTAATACTTTCGCTCCACTATTACTGTGAGGGCACATGCTATCGGATCCATTACGAAGGAAGCAGTCCCGTTGAGGCGGTCTTAAGAGATGTCTCACCGTAACAAGCTTAAGTTTTTCCACTTTTCCATTCGGTCGATCCAAGTTCTGAATAGATTCACACCACGCAACTTGGAAAAGTCGATCCATGCTCCCACTATTTGCTTTCTTGGTTCATGACGGCGAGGCGTTGTCTTCCTACTGCGAGCGCAGGCCGGACAAGAGGACGCGGGAGTGCGATCCGGGGAGTGGAAGCGGTTGCTGCCAGTTGAATGCGCGGAGGCTTGAGAGGACAACGTCTACCTGAGCGGCACCGATGAGGAGCGCGAGGCGGCCAGCGGGGACGACTAAGCTGGCCGCTGTGGGGAGGATTTTGTGGAAGCGCTCGACGGCGCGGAGCGTGACCAGGTCGAAGGTTCGGGGCGGGCTGTTCGACGGACCCACGGCGTGGTTCGCGATCGAATCTTGAGTCAGGCTTTGGGCCGGGCCGGGGAATATATCGATGTTCGTCAATGTAAGGGCACGGGCCACTTCGCGGAGGAAGGCTACTTTCTTTTGGTTGGACTCGATGAGCGTCAGGGCGATTTGCGGGGCCCAGAGTTTGATGGGGATTCCGGGGAAGCCGGCGCCAGAGCCCAAGTCGGCTACGCGGGCTTCGGCTTTCGGGCTTCGGGCTTCGGCAAAGTCAACATCAACATCAACATCAACATCTTTCACCCCAGGGGGCACAGAGGAAGGCACAGGGTGGGGCGGCGGGAACAGATGGCTTGCGGCGAATAGGGATTCGCCGAAGTGACGGGTTACTATTTCTTCCGGGTTGCGGATGGCGGTGAGATTGATGCGGGCATTCCAGCGAAGTAGTATATCGATGTAGGTCGATATATTTTGCAGTTGAGCCGGGGACAAGACAGCAGGTTCCTCACCGGCCTTCGCCGGTTCGGAATGACAAGGATTTGAAACGCTAGATAGGAAAGGTTGGAGCAATTCGGCAATGCGGGCGGGGTGCATGGGGAAGTTCGATTGTAGACATCCCCGCTTGTTTGTTGCCAGAAGGCCGACCAGATACATCGTCACCACGACGCCGTGGGTCAGGTCCGCGGGAGATCATGCGACGCATGCAGGACAGGGACTAGCTTATCGCCATCAGTGTGCTTCCGGAACGATGGGAGGTATGGACGCATCTCGACGCTCGTCACGCTGAGTTCCGAGGTCGCCAAATGAATCCGCGAGCAGCGGCGGTGCAAACGCAACGGCGGTTGTCCCGTCGGCGCGAAATCGGACCAATGCCCGCATGCGTGACCAGGTCAATTCACCCTGTACCTGGTTCGGCTGAAAGCGCCACTGGCGGATGGCTTCGAGTGCAGGAGCGATCAGCAATGGATGGCCGATCAGCACCCGGGCACTGCCCACGTCGCCATTGGGCGATACTGCCAGCCCGATTTCCACAGTGCCTGTAACACGAGCTTGACTAGCATCCGCGGGATATGTGGGCAGCACGGCGTACGTTACTCGTGTCCGGACCACATCCGGCTGAATGTTCTGAAAGAGAGATTCAATTCTGGCGGGGGCACGCTTCACTGGTACGGGAGAAGTCCCGCCATTCACGTTCGGCAACACCGTCGGACCATCCGCTGCGAAGGCTGGGAGCGGATTGTTCTCAGAGCGAGTTTCAACGCGAGCGGGCGGGGACTCCACTGAGACATGAGAAGTCGTTGCCTGCTGATCCGGAGAAAGTGGCGGACTATTGGGCTCAGTGGCGGTGATTTGGGTTGGTTTTTTGATCGCGGGATGCGCCGATTTTAGCGTGGCCGCTTTTATCGTCTCCGGTTTCAGCGTTGCTGGCGGTTTGTTGATCGGCAACACGGCGGCTGGCGGGGCCCCGGTCTGGGCCAGGCCTATGCGGTGGAGGAGATCCTGGAAGCGTGGATCGTTGCTGAGACTGGCGAGTTCCGGCATGGAGGCAATATCCAGCAAAGACTGACTGTGCTCACGGTACCCGCGATGCAACCAAGCCAAACTTTTCTCGGTGTTTCCCATGCCGGCGTAGACGATGGCAAAGTCGAGGGGGTCGACGTCGTAGGAGGGATTGCGTGACATCCGGTGAAGATCTTCCAGACAAGCGGACGCCTGAGTCAGCTTACCCTCTCTCGCGAAGATATAACCCAAATAAGCTACCGACTCGGAAGACTGCAAAGGGTCAGAGCGACTCTTTTGCAGTTCCACGATCGCGCGTGGATAGTCCCCCTTTAGCTCATAGGCGCGGCCCACAGACCCGCGAATTTCCGCATTGTCCGGATCCATCGTGAGAGCCCGGTATAACTCCGCGATGGCCTCATCGTAGTGGCCGGTGAAATTGTAGATCTTACCAAGAGCGCTTTGTACGCTAATATTCAGCGGATCAAGGGTGACGGCGCGGCGAGCTTCCGAGATCGCTTGTTCTTGATGTCCCTGGAGATGGAGAAGCATGGCGTGGAAATAAAGATTTCTTGCGTCGCCGGGTTGCAAATCTATGGCC
>JBAVAV010000422.1:0-1639 GCA_049585895.1 Candidatus Sulfotelmatobacter sp.
CTTGGGTCCCGCCCATAGCGCCAACCGAATCGTCGCCTGCCGAGCATAGTTTCGTCCACGAGCAGACTGTTGGTGCCACACCAGAGGATGAGCAACTTTTCCAGTCTGCCGAGCAAAGTGATCTGCACCAAATCCTGAGGGGTTCCGGATCGGAGCGAAAGCTGATTGTCTGCACAGCAGCGGTGGCGGCATTAGCTGTAGGTGCTCTTGCGTACGTCTTTTGGTCAACCGCAGTTGATAAAAAAGAGACAGATATTGCGGAAGCCGCTCCAGCATTGCAATCAGAATCCGTCGCACCCGTTCAGGCGGCGCCGCGAATCCCAGAACCATCTCTTGCAGAACCAAGTGCGGTCGCTTGGCCAGATCTTCCCCCTTCCGTGATTTTTGATGCCGCTCCCCAAATGGCCGCGGCCGCGCCCAACACCGCAGCGCGCCAAACTGTCCCGCCGTGGGATACGGCGGATATCGTTTTCTTACAACGTCCTGGCGTAAACATCAGGTCTACGCCATCGGCTAACGGGACTGTTGTTGGGACCGCCCGCAAAGGCACGCGGTTCCAAGTTACAAACCGGGAGGGGGACTGGGTCCAGGTGGAGGGCGATCGCTTGAAGGGTTGGATCAATTCCCAATTTCTCGGGCCTAATGACGCCCGATAGCAGCTTAAAAGGCCAAAGCCCTCCGGCCAGGCTACGCTGAAGTGCCGCAACCGGCGCTGTACCCGTTCGGTTCAGCGGCATTGCTTAAGTGCGGCTTCCACGTCGCTTTCGCCATCCCCCGGCTGGACAATGTCAGTCCCTGGCGGTCCGTTACGCAGCCGTATCGTGAATAAGTCACTCGCCTTAATGACTGCGCTGCTACGCGAGAGCGCGGTGAGTTGAGGGCGCACTTGGAGCGCATGGGGCTTCGATACGACTCGCAAGAGCGGAGTTTGGTGAGGGAGGGGCACACAAGATGCCATCGGCATCCTCCCAGCGGGCGCCGCAATATCCGCAGCGGGTGAAAGCTGACATAAGAGGCCAGGAGTCTCAGAACACCGCGTTGCAGCGATGTGGGTGTGGGTCGCCAGTTACCGTCCAACCCCGTCCCCGATAACCACGAATGGTGCCCACAGCGCCGGGTAGGCGTTCAGTGGGTCCTTGGTGTCGTTCATGTAAGCCAGCATCGCGCGGCGCAGCGCCTCGGCACGGCCAAGTGTCGGATCGGATCTCATGACATCGAAGGTCGACGTCGTCAGCCGCGTCGCAGCATTCGACTCAACAGACCAATGGGAGACGAGCAGTGCGCGGGCACCGGCGTAGAAGAATGCGCGCGCAAGCCCGGATAATACCTCCGCTCCTGGCTTGTCTCCGGCAGCGGTGTTGAAGGCCGAGAGTACGACCCAGTCCGCGTTGAGTTTGAGCTGCGTTACCTCGCTCGCGGTGAGAAGACCTCGTCCAGATCTGCTGGCCCGAACCAAGGCGATGTTAAAGGTCGAGTTTATGCGGGGTCTTCGCGGAACGGTCGAATAGACTTTCGCGAGCGCCGGGACGCGTGTTAGCAGCTCCACAGCTTCACACGCGGTTTCCGGGTAATACCGGCGCGCTACCATTCGATTGCACGTCACTATCAGCCGGAATACACTGTAATCGGAAATATTCTC
>JBAVAV010000423.1:0-6797 GCA_049585895.1 Candidatus Sulfotelmatobacter sp.
AAGTAGGGATACCACTCCGTGCCGAACGGAATGTAGACGCGGACCCGCCAGCCATCGCGCACCAAACCCTGCTGCAGGTCACGCCGGACGCCGTAGAGCATCTGAAATTCAAACGAGTCGCGAGCAAGTTTTTCACGATTGGCGAACGCTTGTATCTCGCGAACGATGTTCTCGTCATGCGTGGCCAGGCCGTGATAGGTTCCACTCTTCAGCAGGATTTTCGTCAGCTTGAGGTAGTTGGCATCGACGTCCGATTTCTTTTCAAAGGCGATCTCGGGAGGCTCTTTGTAAGCGCCTTTGCAGAGCCGAATGCGAATGCCTTCCGCCAGCAATTTTTCGACATCGCTTTCGGAGCGCTTAAGATACGCCTGAATCACCGTGCCCACGCTGTTGCCGTTTCCGGGCATGCGATGCAGTTCGTGGACAAAATCCAGAGTTCGTTGCGTGTAGGGCGAGCCTTCCATGTCGACGCGAACGAAGCCGGGCGGGTTCATGGAAGCGGCTTTGGAGACCAAGTCCGCGACCAGTTCGCGGGCGAGTTTCTCATCCACGTCGAGGCCCATGTGGGTGAGTTTGAGGCTGATGTTAGCGTTGAGCCGGCCGGCAGCGATGGCCTCAAGAATCTGGTGATAAAGCTGCGCGCTGTGACGGGCTTCGTCAGGGTTGGTGACATTTTCGCCTAGATTGTCGATGCTGACGCTCATTCCGGCGCGGTTGATGGCCTGCGTGGCGCGCACGGCATCGGGAATTGCGGTGCCTGCGACAAAGCGAGCTGAAATGCGGCGTCCCAGCGAAGAACGTTCAGCGAAATTGCGCAAGGTCGCGTTCTCCGAAAGGCGGACGAAGAAGGCTCTCAACATGGCGCACCTGAGAGAGCGCGAGGTAAGGCCAAGGATCCGTGCATGGTGGTAACAGAAAGTTGTATCACATCAGGGGTTCACAAAGACCGGAGGCGGGTCGCGGGCGTAGTTGCAGGAAGCTTCGAATCAGAAGCTCAAGCTATTCGGGATTGAACTTGACTTCGATGTTTTCGCGGGTTTCGCGAGGAGCGGGCTCATATTTCCACTCGCGGATGGCGTCTTGGGCAGACTGCGCCAGCAAAGGATGTCCACCTTTGACTTCCACCAACTTCACGGTGCCGTTAGGAGCGACGACTGCCTCGAGCTTGACACTACCCTTGATGTTCAAGTGGCGGGCCGTGCTGGGGTACGTCGGAACTACTCGGGTCACGACCTTCCGGTTGGCTTCCGAAACTCCCTGGGCACGAGAAGGAATGGAAGAAACACTGAGCATGCAGGCTGCAAGCAGCACGGCACTCGCGAGGCGTCGACCCACTTTGGCCACCTTGATTCCTGGTTATTTTGCTAGGCCGTTCTAACCAAAGAATAAGGCAAGTTTGTCCTGGGGTAGAGATGACGATGGTAACGTCAGATAGGGCCGGTGTTCTTCGAGGGCTACCTGGATGCCGGGCGGGTTTAGCTCCCGTGCTCCTCCAAGAACTTCTCTACTTCAATCGCGGCCATGCAGCCGGTGCCGGCGGCGGTGATGGCCTGGCGGTAGCGCCGGTCCTGAACATCGCCGCAGGCGAAGACTCCCCGGACGCGGGTGAAGACGTAGTTGTGAGTTTTGAGATAGCCATCGGCGTCGGTCTCAAGCTGGCCCTCGAACATCTTGGCGTTGGGTATGTGGCCGATGCCAAGAAAGAGCGCGCTGGTGGGGAAGTCCCAGACCTTGCCGGTTTTCGCGTTGCGCAATTTCAGGCCCGTGACCTCCTGCTTATCGACGTCGTAGACATCTTCGACCACCGTATCGAGGAGAAACTTAATTTTCTCGTGATGCTGTGCGCGTTCGAGCATGATCTTGGAAGCGCGAAACTGATCGCGGCGATGAATCACCGTGACCTTAGTGGCGAAGCGAGTAAGGAAAAGCGCTTCTTCCATGGCGGAGTCGCCGCCGCCGACTACCACGATTTCCTTCCCGGAAAAAAAGAAGCCGTCGCAGGTAGCGCACGACGAGACGCCGTGGCCGATTAGCTTTTGCTCATGGGGCAGGCCAAGCCAGCGAGCGGAGGCTCCGCTGGCGATGATCAAGGCCTGCGCGTGCACCTGATGCTTGCCGAGGTGAAGCAGAAACGGGCGCTGGCTGAGATCGGCGCTGGTCAGATGTGCCACGCGATATTCAGCCCCGAAGCGTTCGGCCTGCTTTCGCATATTCTCGACCAGCTGCGGTCCCATGATTCCTTCGGGGAAGCCGGGAAAGTTTTCAACCATGGTGGTCAGGGCGAGTTGGCCGCCTGGTTCGTGACCTTCGATCAGCAGCGGTTTCAGGTTGGCGCGCGCCGCGTAAAGAGCGGCGGTGTGTCCGGAGCAGCCGGAGCCGATGACGACTACATTGCGAATTTCGCTCATGAATCCTGTTTTAATCCTCTGCCGTTAGATTGCGGTTTCGAGATTTTGATGCAAGGCGCAATTCCGACTGCAAAGAATAAAGTCTAAAACCACGAAGGACACCAAGGTTCACGAAGGAACCCTCAATCATTTTTTCTTTTCGTCAGGCTTGCCGGGCTTCGGTTTTGCGCTGGGCTTTGGCGCGGCGGCATCCATCTTGGCTAATTCCTCGGGCACAATTCGCCCAACGCCCAGCAGGCTGCGGTAGTTCGCCAAAACTCCGGATGCGCTGCGGAAGAGCGGCTCGTAAGCGGTCTGATCGGGCGTTGTGCCGTTCTCCGAAGCGGTGCAGCGGGCCAGCGCAACCGACGACTTCCCGAAACGCTCAAGGCGGATGCGTGTGGCGGGAGTGTTGGCGGCAAGCATGGTTGGCGCGCTGCCGATGGAGGAGGCACTGTCTTCCAGCGAAACCTGGATCAAATCTTTGGGATCGCGCACGTGCAGGACAAGAGTCTCGACCATGTTCTGGCCATCGTTGCTGAAGGAATACTGCACGGTGGAAAAAAGCGCCTGCACGGAAAATTCACGGCGGATGCGCACATAGGCGGCAACTGAGGGCTGGTCGGACATTTGCGAAGCTTGCCCGGGCTGAAGGAAGTTCGGCGGCTCTGAGAGGGTAGAGCGGCCGCGGGAGACTTCGAAGTCCGCGCTGAACAGAGGCTGTTTGGGAACGCGCGCCAGAGCCGAAACGATTTCCTTCTGTTCGTCGGCCGACGGCGTGCAAACGTTCAACACATTCACCTTAACCTGCGGCTGAGTGGAGGGCGGTTCAGCGGCCTGCTGAGACACGGCTGGAACAGTTGCCAGCAAGCCAGCCAGGGTGAGGGTAAGTTTCGAGAGCACGGCAGAATTCTAAATGATGACGGCAAAAATCTTAAACAGCGAGAGGTGCAAAGGGTTTCGCCGGGGCCTGAAGACGATTAGAATTCAGGGCATGGCAAATCTGACACTGGTTTACGGTATGCGCTTGCTGCCCTCGGACGATCTAGCAGAAGTAGGCGAGGCTCCCGTGAAGCTCACGAACGGACGCGAGGCGCATGTCACCATGCACGTGCTCGAAGGCAGCAAGGAAGAGATCGAGAAGCAGTTGCGCACCAGCTTGGAAGCGTTTTTCGATCTGTATCCGGAGGTCTAACGTCTGGTTAGAATCTGAATCAGCGGCGATGAAATGCAGTATGTATCTTCTAACTGCGGGGCAAGCGGCGAAGTAAAAGCATGAGGCAGTTTTATTGGAAGTTGCGCGACAAAATGCTGACGGCCGGCCTGTGGCCGCCGCGGGGATGGGTTGCGCGCGGAGCCTGGTATTCACTGGGCCTCGCAATCGCCCTCTACGCTGCGGAACTGCTACTGAAAGTGGTCGCCCCCGCGTGGGGCGACAGCCTGGGGGGTTGGGTTAAGTTTCTTCTGCTCGATGCAGCTTTGCTGTTCTCCATTGTCGAGTTCCGCGGGCTGAAGCGGAAAATTCTGTGGCGCCTGCGCAACCGGCTGATCGTGACCTACGTCTTCATCGGTGTAATTCCCGCGGCGCTGCTGGTGGCGATGGCCTTCATCACGATCTACCTTTTCGCAGGGCAATTCGCCAGTTTCGTGGTGACCTCCGAGATCACAGCGCAACTGCGCAGCATGCAGGCGGTGAATGCGGCGGTAAGTAATGAGCTTGCGGCGCGTATCGAAAAAGGCGAAGCTCCCACCGCGGAATCCCTGGCGGGATTGAAGAAGCGCGACCGCGCCTGGGAAAGACGGCAGGTTTGCGCCTGGCACGGCACGAAAGCGTTACTGCTGAACAGCGGAACGCAGGGTGCGGCGGTCATCTTCCCTGATTTTTTCAATAAAGACGAAAATTCATACGCGGAAGCGATTCGTGGGGGCCGGCCCTTCAAGGAGATCGTTCGGGACAAGGATGAGTTGTATCTGCGCGTGGCTTCGATGTTTGAGGTGGGACCGGAACAGCTCACCGTAGTAACCAGCGAACCGCTGGATAAAAACCTGGTGGCGGACATCGCCGCAAACCTGGGAGAAATCACCCTCTACGCGGCGGGCATTGCGCTTGATGACGCACAACAAAACGACCAGAGCCGCACCGCAACAAAAGAAAGTGGGGCAACCGCCCGCGGGCCTAACGTCAGTTTTTCGGTAAGGCCTGAGAAAAATAAAGGCGGCATTGTTTTGCGTCAGGGCAAGTCGGGCACTACCGTCGAGGGCGATGACCAGGTGTTACATCCGACTTTCTCTGTCGGTGCGCTGGCGGCATCTACGGGATGGATGGACCGCGAAATCACCTTTGGCACTCCGCTCCCGGTCGTGGATTGGAAGACGGGAGAGATGGCGCGGGCGGGCGCATTGGTGAAGGTTCGCACGCGCCCTTCGGTGCTTTATAGCCATTTGTTCGCGGCGCTCGGAGATTTTGCCCGGGGTGTGGAATACATCCTGCTCGCGGTGCTCATCTTTTTCGGAATCATCGAATTGATTGCGCTTGTCACCGGCACACGCATGACGCGAACGGTGACGGGAGCCGTAGCGCAGCTCTACAATGCGACGAAAAACGTGGACCGTGGCGACTTCAGCCATCGCATTCCCGTGAAATCAGCGGACCAACTGGCGCAACTCTCGCTTTCATTCAACTCGATGACCGAGTCGATCGAGAAGCTGATTCTGGAACAGAAAGAAAAACAACGGCTGGAGGGCGAACTCGCCATTGCGCAGGAAGTGCAGGCGCAACTGTTTCCGCGGCAGGTGTCGGAGCTGGAGTCGCTCGAGGTGCATGGCTTCTGCCGTCCGGCGCGCACCGTCAGCGGCGATTATTACGACTTTCTGACGGCCAGCTCCCACAAGCTGATTCTGGCGGTGGGCGATATCAGCGGAAAGGGAATTTCGGCGGCGCTGCTGATGGCGACGATCCATTCGGCGGTGCGCGCCTACAGCGTTGAGAAGTTGCCACAAATGCGGGAACCGGTGGCGGTGGGCGCGGTGGCGGGCACGGGACGAATCATGGCGGCGTGGCCCGAAGGCGTAGAGGTTTCTCCCGCAGCATTGCTTGGCCTGCTCAATCATCAGCTCTACGAGAGCACTCCTCCGGAAAAATACGCGACACTTTTTCTTGGAATCTATGATGGCCGCTCGCACCAGCTTACCTACACCAACGGCGGGCATCTGCCGCCCATTCTGATCAGCACCGATGGCTCCATCCGGCGGTTGGAGGCCGGCGGAACCGTGGTTGGCTTATTCGACAACGTGCACTACGACGAGGATTGTGTGCACATGCGTCCGGAAGAAATCTTCGTAGCTTATAGCGACGGCATCACCGAGCCGGAAAACGAATTCGGAGAATTTGGCGAGGAACGGCTGATCGATTTGGTGCGTTCGAACCGCAACCTTCCTTTGGCGCAGATCAGCCAGATCGTCACCACCGCGGTGGATGACTGGATTGGCGACCAGGAACAGCCGGACGACGTCACGCTGGTTTTAGCGCGAGCACGGTAGAAAAGCGGACCTCGGGCGTCGGACCTCAGCCCTCAGTTCTCAGAAGCTGTCTCATAAAACCAAATAGTAAACAGGCCCGCTGTTGCGGATTAAACGGAATCAGCAGTTTAGTCGGGCGAATCAAAATCGTTACCTATTTGTGAGACAGCTTCTCAGTTCTCAGAAGTGGTCTCACAAATGTCTCAACAAGATCAACATGCAAGCAAGTTGAATCATGCCGAGGAAGTTTGTGCTATATCGTTCCCAACGCACCAACAAGCGGAGGAAGTTCTTTAACCATGCGAACATGCGCTCAATTTTCCAGCGGCGTTTGTAACGCCGAAGTTTTCGTCGGTCTTGACGGTGGGTTCGCGTGCGATAACGACGATGGGGCGCGATCAACTCGATCCCATGTTTTGGGGCCAGAAGATCGTCCAAAGCGTCGCTGTCATAGCCCCGATCGGCAATCAATCGCTTGGGCTTTTGGGCGATGAAGCGATGCTCGACCGTGGTGTCGACCCGTTTCTGCTCATGCGGCGAAGCGCTCGCAATCCAGAGGGCGACAGGAAGACCATGGCGGTCCGCGATTGCCATGAGCTTGCTCCCTTTGCCGATGAGCGTTCGACCAATGCCATCGCCCCTTTTTTCGCCCCCATGAAGGAGGCGTCGATGAAGGCTTCGTCCACGTTTAACTGGCCCCGCGCCAACAAGTCTTCGGCCAACGCCCACAGAATGCCATCCAACACTCCCGAGCGCTGCCACTGCTGGAAGCGCCGATGGCAAGTCTGGTATGGAGGGTATCGCGTTGGCAAGTCGTGCCAGGGTTCTATAAAAGGGGATGTCAAGAGAAAACACTTTTCCTCTTTACTTAGAGGAGGGTTTTTTCTGACG
>JBAVAV010000424.1:0-2755 GCA_049585895.1 Candidatus Sulfotelmatobacter sp.
GCTGCAACGGGTGTGGCCTTCGATGGCGCGAACGTCTGGTTCGCTGACCTAGATGGAAACGTCGTATCCAAGTTTTGAGGCGGCGGCCTCCGGTGCCCTGACTCGAAACTGGAATTTTAGGAGGAGACGTGAAAAAATTCTATACGCTAAGGGTCTCAACCCTGGTCGCCTGCCCGCTTCTCGTAGTGGCGATGCACACTTTTGCCGACGCTCAGGGGGTACCGCCGCCGACTTTTAACGTGCTCACATGGCAGAACGATTGGGGGCGCACGGGCATGAATCTGAAGGAGGGGACCTTGGCCTCGCCTCTCAGCGGTTTTGGCCAGCTCTGCCACGCGGACTTGGACGGTCAGGTTTATGCCCAGCCTCTAGTGGTGACCAACGTGAGGGTCACTGCAAACGGAAGCCCGAAAACCTATGCCTCTGTCACTTATGTGGTGACGCAATCGGGAACCCTTTACGCTATCGACGGCGCCGCGCCCTCCGGCACGCACGGCTATTTGACGAACTGCAACATCGTCCCCAACGCAAGCAACACGCTTACCGGAACAAGTCTGCTTTTTGGCCGCTATCCGGCAGACTGCGGCAAGATCGGTGGCCAGAACTGCGCTGCAATCAAGCCCAACATAAGTATTCTAGGCACGCCCGTGATAAACGCTACTGTTACCCAGGGTCAACCGACGACTGGGACGCTCTACGTTGTGGTGGAGACTCAGGACACTCAGACGAACCCCTCGAACTGGCAACACTGGCTTTACGCGGTGGATATTTCCTCATTTCACGTGGTCAGCAGTGTTCAGGTATTCCCTCCCAGCGCCAACGATCCCAGCACGAAGAGCAGCTTCTCGAGGACTCACATCCAGCGGCCCGGGCTTTTGTACGCTAACGGTTATATCTACATAGCCTTCTCGCTCATGGACGGAAGCGGCAATCCCGGCCCCAACGGCGCTATTTTCCGGTATACCGCTTCGAGCCTTACGGGAACGTACGGCTACTTTCCCACAACGCCCGATGCAAGTCAGGCTGGAGGCGGCGTCTGGCAGGGCGCAGCAGGATTAGCATTCTGGACCAATGGAACCAAGAATTACCTGTTTTTCAATACCGGCAATGGCGGTTTCTCCGGCGATCTGACGCACCCCTGTACCACGGAGTGTGCGGATAGCTTCATCAAGCTTGACGCCGACGCCATGACGGTGGCTGATTCCTTCACTCCTTTCGACCATTACTACCGTTCGAGCACGGCGAACGGCGGATGCACGCCCAAGAATATGAGTGAAAGCGGCGCCGGCGATATTGACTGGGGATCTGGCGGCGTGCTGTTAATCCCGCAAAATGAATTTACTACGGAATCCCAACTTGCGATTAGTGGAGACAAGGAGGGCGGCATCTGGCTCCAGAACTATGCCAGTCTCGGAAAGCACGACACGACATGCGATGCGAGCTGCACCTGCACTGGAACCGACCACGTGGTGCAGACGCAGTGGACCGGTACACAGTACGCAGGGAACGTGATCCACACAAATCCCGGCTATTGGGAGAGCGGCACAGGGACTAACTATGTCTATGTCTCGACACAGACAACCGGTTCCGTGAAAGGAAACCTCTACCAATACCAGCTTGCGACAGCGCGACCCCAATCTGTACAGCGGCCCTTGCTGCGACAGACCCGACGGGCACTACAGTCATCGACTTCGGGAACGGCGCAACCCCTACCGTTTCGGCTAACGGCTCACCCGCGACCGATGCCATTGTTTGGGCGATCCGAGCTGACGGTAGCGTCGAAGGTACGACGCCGGGAATCCTCTACGCCTTCGACTCCGTGAGCATGCGGCAGATTTACTCAAGCACGAACACCACCTGCACGACGGACGTAATCCACGCGGCGACTAAGTTCTCGGTACCCGCCGTGGCGAACGGGAACGTCTACCTAGGCACGCAGTCGGACAATTCTAGCAAGGTAGGAAAGGGAACTTTCTACATTTTTGGCTTAGGCGGAACCTGCTAACCGGACGCGAACTCACGGTTGGGGCCGTGGGTAGCATCGAGGTGCGCTTGGCGGCGTCTTTGAGAGGACATGCCTTCACCCCAGACAGACGATCCCCCTCGCGTGCAGTCCCAGGGTCGGCGGGCCGGCGGCCAACGGGCGACTCTGCCGAGAATCTCACCACCGAGGGCAAACGGGGTCAAGATCAACAGAAATCCCGTTGAGTCCGGCTCTCATTTGATGGAAACGTCCGGGGGCAGATCCGGCGCCGCCATAGCAGGCGCCACGCCGCTCAGCGCCTGCAAGAAGTTCAACAGATCGTCTTTTTCGCCCGCGGTTAGTTCCAGAGGATGGAGCAAATCCGACTTCGGGCCTGCGCCGCCGCCGCGGTCATACAACGCAATAGCTTCGGGAAGGGTGGAGATGGAGCCGTTGTGCATGTATGGGGATCGAGTGGCAACATTGCGCAGGCTGGGGGTTTTGAAGGCATCGCGGTCGGCGGGATTCCTGCTGATTGCAAAGCGGCCCGGGTCACGGGCATGTTCTTCTCCGGGCAAGCGACCCAACGAATGGAACTTGTTATCGGTGAAATTGGAGCCATTGTGGCACTGGGTGCAAGAAGCTTTTCCGAAGAACAAGATCAGTCCCCGTTTTTGCGAGTCGGTTAGTCCCCGCTTATCGCCCCGGGCATAGCGATCAAAAGCGGAGTCCGGCGTGACCAGGGTGCGCTCGAAGGCTGCGACCGCCCAGGTGATCCGCTGAAAGCTGATG
>JBAVAV010000425.1:0-5706 GCA_049585895.1 Candidatus Sulfotelmatobacter sp.
CATCGCGACATCAAGCCCGAGAACATCATGCTCACCCCCAATCTGCGGGTGAAAATTCTCGACTTTGGCGTCGCCCGCCGCGCCTTCCGGGCCAATCCCGAAGAAGTCACCCGAAGCATGGAGACGATGACCGCCTCCGGCGGCACTCCCGCCTACATGGCGCCCGAGGTCCTGCTGCAGAAGCCCGACGATGGCCGCTCCGATATTTTCTCCCTCGGCCTCGTCTTCTATGAAATGCTCGGCGGCGAGCAACCTTTCCACAGCGACAGCCTCGCCACCACCGTCGCCCGCATCGTTCACGAGGAACCCCCGCCGCTCAAGAATGTGCCTGGTCCTCTAGCCGCGATCATCACGCACATGATCGCCAAGAATCCCGAGAAGCGGTATTCCTCCGCCGCGGCTGTCCTCGAGGACCTCGGCCGAGTCCAGCACGGCGGCGCTCCGCGACGTTCCTCCGGCATGTCGGCCGCCGCCTCTCTGCGCCGGCAACGTACTGTCGCCGCACTCATCGTCTCTTTGGCCGTTATAGCGGTTCTTGTCTCTCTGCCACCCGTGCGACGTTTTTACCGCTCCTCGGTCAGGAAAATTGAAGCACCCGCCGGCTCCGCCGCGCCCGGCCTGCAGTTGCCTCAAACCAAAATCCTCGCCGTCCTTCCCTTCGCGGTGATGAAGGACAATCCCAAGCTGACCGCTCTCGGTGAGGGTCTCGTCGAAAACCTCGCCGGCAAGCTGGGAAAGCTCACCGAGGACCGCGGCTTCGAAGTGATTCCCGTGCGCAACCTGCAAGACAAGAACATTTCCACGCTCCCCGACGCCGCCCACATGTTCGGCGCCAACCTCGGCCTCGCCCTCACCCTCGAGCCTCAGTCCGCCGAACTGGTGAAGGTCACCTATTCATTGCTGAACGCCCAAACCGGCGCCACGGTGGGCAGCGATTCCGTCACCGTTCCCCTGGCCGACGCCTTTACGGTCGAACAAAATGTCACCGAAGGAACGGTCAAAACTCTGCGCCTGCAGTTGCGCCCGGAAGAGGAAGCCGCCCTGAAATACCACGGCACCGACAATGCGGCCGCCTACCAGTACTACCTGCAGGCGCAAGGCTACCTCCTCAACCACAGCAAGGCCGAGAGTCTCGACAACGCCGCCCTGATGGCCCGCGAAGCTCTCAAACTCGATCCCAACTTCGGCATGGCCAAAGCCGTCCTCGGCGAAAGCTCCTGGCTCAAGTATTCCGACACCAAGCAGAAGCAATGGATCGCGCCGGCGCAGAGCGCCTGCAATGACGCGGTCAAGCTGGGCAATGCCGGCGCCGCCGGCCACGTCTGCCTGGGCCGCATCGACGACGGCAGCGGACACTCCCCCGAAGCCGCCGCCGAATTCCAACTCGCCCTGGGTCTCGAACCCACCAACGAAGAAGCCGCCATCGGTCTGGCCCTGGCCTACGAACACGAAGGCAAGATCACCGAAGCCGAAAAGGCCTACCAGCAAGCCATTCAAGTTCATCCCAATAGCCGCCTCAGCTACAACTCTTTTGGCATCTTCTACAACCGCCGCAACCAGTACGAAAAGGCGCTGCAGATGTATGCCAAGGTGATCGAAATTGCTCCCGACTGGTACGGGACGTATGTGAATGTCGGGGCCATCTACAGCGACATGGGTCAATACCAGAAGGCGATTGATCCCCTGAAAAAATCCATCGCGATCCGGCCCAGCTACCCAGGCTATGTCAACCTGGGAACAGCGTACTTTGGCCTGAATCAGTTCGCCGATGCCGCCGTGGCTTTTGAAGAAGCCACCAAACTCGATCCGCAGCAGTCCGTCACTTGGGGCAATCTGGGCGCAGCCCTCTACTACGGCGGTAAGAAGGACCAGGCGATGGGAGCGCACCGCAAGGCGGTCGAACTCGCCTTGGAGGAACTGAAGGTCAATCCTCGTGACCCGGTTGTGCTCAGCGCGCTGGCCGGTTACTATGCCATCCTCAGTGATCGCAAGCATGCCCTGCTTTATCTGGGCCAGGCCCTGCAGTACGGCCACAACGACAAGGCGACACTAATAGATGCGGCTGGGGTTTATAACCAGTTAGGCGAAACCGGACTGGCCATCGAATGGCTGGGCAAGGCTGTGCAGGCCGGCTACACAGCAGATAAGATTCGGAGCGACCCTGAGTTCGCCAACCTGGTCAACACGCCGGGTTACCAGCAGTTAGTGAAATCGTCTCATCCGTAAATTCCCGGCATACTGTCAGCCGCGAAGGGACCCAGCAACAACCAGCCTCGAGCGAAGGCCCGCAGACGAAGCCGACGCCACGGCAATTCAGAAGGAGGACAAGCATGAAAACAAAAACAGAGTCAGTCAACCGTACACCGAACATCTGCGCCAATTTTTCGGCAAGCCAGAATGACACGGTGCAGTGGCAGGGTGCCGCGTCCGGGTGCCAGATCTCTCAGGACGGCACCAAACCCTGGCCGTTTAACCTCTCGTCTCCAATTACCCTTCCCACCAACAGCATCATCAAAGTTGTGGTCGGGTCCGGGACATACTACTTCAACGTCAGTTGCTGCACGCAGGAACAAGCCGTTCACACCGTGACCGTTTCCTAGCCCCGTATCTGAAAGGAAAGAATTAGATTCCGAACGCAAAACGGGAGAATTAACCGCGGTAAAGTCCACCTCGACGTGTGGTTTCCAGTCTAGGCCTGAGCCGATCTAAAGGAGCATTAAAATGCAAAAAACGAACGATACCGTGCGCACCCCGAACATCTGCGCCGATTTTTCCGCGAACCAGAATGACACCGTACAGTGGCAAGGTGCCGCGCCAGGTTGTCAGATCTCCCAGGACGGCACCAAAACCTGGCCGTTTAACCTCTCGTCTCCGATTACCCTTCCCACCAGCAGCATTATCAAGGTTGTGGTCGGGCCCGGGACCTACAGCTTTAAGGTGAGTTGCTGCCTCCAGGGGGTAGCCGTTCACACCGTAACCGTTACCTAACTCGACTACATTCCGGCGCGGGCGGGCCGTTTCACCACTCTCGCCGGAAGATATTCTTTCGTCTACTTTTTGCCACGCCAAAACCTCCCCACTCCTACCCGCACCTGCACCGTATTCACGCCCGGATTCGGCGTCGCCAGCCCCGCATTCGAAATATGCAGATACCGCACCTCCACACTCCAGTTGTATTTCGCGCCGAGCACATGCGTTCCCAGCGCCGCTGCCGACGTAAAATTCACGGTGTTCGTTCCCGCCGGCACGTTGTGATCGCTGAACAAAGTCCCGCCGCTTAACTCGAAGTATGGAGACAATCTTTCCCGCCGCTCGAAATTCCATTTCAACCCAAACGGATTGAACCCCACGCCATACGCCGTGTTCACGGGCTGAAAAATCAAATACGCCGGCTCCGCATCCACTGCATATTCCAATCGCCCGCGCAAAAATCCCGGCAGGTGCGAACCGGTCAACACCCACCCATACCGCAACCCCGCGTCGAAGATTCCCGTCCGCGAAGTTCCGCCCGGCACCGAGTGTCCGCCCCCAGCCCAGACTTGCACCTCATGTCCACCCTGCTCAGGACCAGCCTGCGCCCAGCCCAGGCCGGCATTTGCAAGCACACAAAACATCAGCACCCGGTTCATTCGCCCCATCGCCCCGCGCCCTCGTAGCGCCGCCGTCCCGGCGGCTGTCCGGCGGGCGTCCCCGCCCGCCGCACCGAGGGTGCCCCACCGTCGCTGATTTTGCAAGGACTCTCCTTGTTCCGTGATACCACCGCGCCCAGATATTTCTTGCTGGCCAACCCAGCTTGTTATACGGTGGCCGCTGAGTTCTCCTTCCCCCGCGACTGAGAAATTTCAGGAGTGCTCATGATAGGCAAGAATAGCGGCGTCAGCCTCATCCGTCCTTTGCGACGGCTTCCGCTGATTTCCTTCCTTTGTCTCTGGATCTCCTTGTCAGTCTCGCTCCAGGGGCAGCCAAGCTTTTCGCGCAGGCCGATCAGAAGCGCCCGCAAAATTCGACTGCAACCAGGTCTTCCTCCCCACCTCCCGCCGCCAACCCATCTGGTTCGCCGGTTCCCGGCCCGGCCACTGCTGACGCTCCGGCTTCTGCCCAAACCACAGAACCATTCAAACCAACGTCGTTTGTTTCCGAGCCGGACACATTTGTACAAATCACCGATGCCCATGTTTTCGACGGAGGAAAAAAGCGCGCCTCTGAGCAGGAAGCACGCCAGGAGCAAGAAGATAATTGGAGGGCGCTCCATTGGGCTCTGCGCCAGACCAATCAACTGATCGCCCCGGAGCGAAAATCGACTTCGTGGTGTTTACCGGCGACCTGGGCCTGGAGTTCGTGCGCCGTCCCAGTGACCCTGTATGCCCCAAGCCGAATACCACTCCCGACGAGCCCGGCGATGCTGCCGACGCCGGCACGTCGAACGTGATCGCGAAGCCACCGCCGCTCGACGACTTTCAGAAAGCGCAGGAAAATGGCTGGATCAAACTGTATTCCTTCGAGAGAGCCGCCAGCAAAATTGCGGATGAATTCAGTCGATTGAGCGTCCCCGTCGTATATTTCCTTCCCGGTAACAACGACCTGGTTGGGGAAGATCCTTGTGACTTGCAGCGCTATAAGGATTTCGTCGCGCTCATCGGGCAAGACATTCCCAGGAGATCACCGAGAATCGTCGATCTGACCGCTGCCCAGCCGCCCCCCGAAATTCACGGCTTTAGCCTGTTGGGATTGAATAGCGCCAGCTTCAAGGACAGCGATAATTATCTCGTCACATGCGCCACGAAACTCCAGCCCGGGTGCCCGCAATACGAAATGTCACAACTGCAACCGGCCACACCTGCCCTGGCGAGCGCCCCGCTCTATCTGGTTTTTACTCACGTTCCCTACTTGAAAGACCCTTACTACGGCACACCCTCCTGGCGAAAGTTTCCTGCTGACAGCCTCTCTGCCTGGAAGCTGGCCGTGGGCGCGAATGTCGCGGGCATCTTTGCCGGGCACTTTCACGATCCTCGACGTTTTCTTTACGCGACTCGCTCCGATGGAACCGGCTTGTCCGTACCGGGCGATGATGACATTGCGCGCAAAACCTGGGTTGCCCCTCCGCTCGCTCTGAAGACCCAGGAAAAATCTTCAGTCACGGCTCGCGGATTTTTGCTGGTCCAGGCCCAGAAGGTAGTTACGCCGTCAGGCGCTACCGCGTTAATTTCCGTAATCCCATTCTGGTTTTCCGATCACGCACCCGGCGTTTGTCGGTATGTGCTGTGGGCCGTCATCGCTATTCTGATTGCCGCCCTGGTTATTTTCGCCGTGTGGGGCCTTACCGGGAGGGGGAGGCAGGCAACCTATAAGCGAGTCGCTGGGGCTGCACCGCCATGGCTGTTTTCGCTTTACCCAGCCATCCTCACCCTGGCGCTCTTTTTTGCCATCGCCCTACTGGTGTGGGAAGTGATGGAGTTCGCCATCCACCGCCTGCACGTTGAATTGTTCTATGTGCTCATCCCCATCTTCGGAGCAGTGGGCGGCGCCGTCGGCAGCATCCTTCGCGGAGACAATGGCGATAACAAAATCGTTCTCAGCTCGCTCGAGTCTTCTTCCCGAATTCGGGCTGGCATCGTGGGCGATGTTGCCATCGGCATCGGTGGAGCCGCTACGGTTGTCTTCCTCTTCGAACTCGCTCTCCACATCGATCCTAAGCAATCCACCTCC
>JBAVAV010000426.1:0-4729 GCA_049585895.1 Candidatus Sulfotelmatobacter sp.
TAGTCAGCCAGGTTGGATTGATCGGACGATTGAGGCTGCGACTGGGACTGCGGCTGGCTTTGCGCTCCAACGGCGGAAACTCCCAGGACTGCAGACAAGGCGATTGCGAACCCCACGTATGCGATGCGCTTCATAACTCCATCCTTTGCTTACTTGCTCACTATTTAGGCCAGTTTGCGGCGGGCCGCAGACCGGTCGCTGATGTTTCAGACAACTCCCGCGGCGCCGGCCCTCGTGCCGATTACTGCGGCGGTACGTTTTTCTGCCAGAAATCCTCCGATGTGGCGGTCGAGGCGATCGGCTTCGCTGGCAATGTCGGCGGCCAGTTGCTGCGCCAGCTTGGGATCGTTGTTGCCCGCCAACTGCTGGGCGTATCCGGCAATCGTGGTCAGAGAGGTGCGCAGATCGAGCGCCATTTCGGCGGAAATTTCGCCCCGCAACTCCTGCTGCTGGCGGATGCGTTCGAACTCGCTGAGATCGCTGATCAAACATGCTGCGCCGACCAGGCTGCCGTCGACGGCCGGAACCGGCGAAACCGTCAGCGCGATGCGGCGGGTTTTTCCCGCGGGCGTGGTGTAGTCAGCTTCGGCCTGCCGGCGTTTGCTGCCTTCGCACAAAACCGAGTAAATTTCCTCCGCCAGCCGTACCGGCACGCTCGATGTACCCCCGGAACCGGCAATGCAAGCCGGCGAGGACACCGCGGTGTCGCGAAACACGTCTGCGGCATTCATGCCGGAGAGTGACGCAAAACCGAGGATGTCTTTGGCGGCGGGATTGGCATGTTTCACCAAGCCATTGATGCCAAACACCAGCACGCCGGAAGAAAGATTGGTCAGTACCGCCTGGCTGAAGTTCTCCGTGGTGCGGGCGCGGCGTTGCTCGGCATGTGTCTGCACCTGCAACTCGTGCTTTTGCTGCTTGAGCTGCTGGATCACGGTGTTATACAGATGCATCGGCAAAGCATCCAAAGAGGCCGGAGCATCCACTTCCAGATCGCCTTCCTGCGCAATGCTGCGCCGCAGGCGGCGAATCATCCAGACCGCGAAGAAGAATGAGGCAAACGACGCCAGCAGCAGCAGCGCGGCGCGCAGCGCGACGGGATTTTCCAGCAGTCTCACCACAGCCTCCCATACCAGCTTAAGAGGCGATTGCCGAAGAAGCACGCGAGTACAGCCATGCTCCCCAGAAAAACTCCGTAGGGCATCTGGTAGTAGCGGTAGACCATCTGCGCGGATTGCCATCCGCGGCGGCGCGCGGCTTGCGCATTGGCCAGACGTCGCATGAAGCGGTGCGTGCGCTTAAGCCACACCACCAGCACCGTGGTCAGTCCGAATAGCGATCCCGCAAGCGATGCCGTGAAGATGGTCAGAATTGTCAGCTTGATGCCGAGGAACGCTCCCACCATTCCCATCAGCTTCACATCGCCGAAGCCCATGCCTTCCATCCCCCGCCAGCGCAAATACACCGCCCCCGCGCCGTAGATGAACGACGCCCCCAGAACCGCCCCCAGCAGCGCATCTAACAGCGAAAGCAAACGCGCGGCGAAGTCGGCGCTGAAGGGAAAATTCACCACCCCGGGCAGAAACTGCGAAGCCAGATCACGCACCGGTACCAGCAGACTGAAGAGCACGCCCAGCGCCAGGCCGGGAAGAGTCAGCTTATCGGGCAGCAGCTTGGTTTCCGCGTCGGTAAAGATGAGGCCAAGCAACAGGAATCCGAAAACGCAATATTTCAGCATGGCCAGCGTAAGCCCGAAGTAGGCGTAACAAGCGACAAACAGCGCGCCTGTGAGCAACTCAACAAACAGATAACGTGGAGAGATTCTGGCTTTGCAGTTGCGGCAGCGCCCGCCGAGGAGCAGCCAGCTCAGCACCGGGAAATTGTCATAGAAGGCGATTCCGCGTTTGCAGCCAGGACACGCCGAGCGCGGCGTCACCACCGACAAGCCCAAGGGCAGCCGATAGATGCACACATTCAGGAAGCTGCCGAACGCCAGCCCGAGGAAAAAAATCGCCGATGCAAGAAATGGGTCCACTGAATTTTATGGCGTTTTATTTATCGCATCCTTTGCGCGGCGTACGCCGATTCCGGCCTAAACACACGCCTTCCCAAAGAACGCAAAAGCGCCCTTATCTTGTGTGGATTATAAGTGGACGCGGAGGCCGATGACTAAGGTACTGAAGTCACTGTCCGAATGGCCGAGGGGAAGGGCCGGGATCTTGATCTCCGTGAGCTTGAGGATGTCTTATTGACAGCCTTCCTTGGTGGAGTGTAGAACCCTCCAGAGGCTGAGATGTCCTTCTGTCACAAGTGTGGGCGGACCCTGGATGCGGAGGCTCATTTTTGTTCCGCCTGCGGATCTCCTGTAGCAGGACGTTCGAACACGATTCTCGAGGCATCCGTACCAGCTTCCACGCCATCAGAATCCTCATTGCCACAACGACCGGCGGCTGGTTCGTTGGCGCCGCCACCACCTCCACCTCCGCTTAAGTTCGCTCCGCCTCCGCCCGCTCCGCCTCCGCCCGCTCCGCCTTTTCCTCCCAACGCTGCTCCGCACGGAGGCCCGGCTGAAATCAACGACCGCGTGGGCGCCCATCCCAAGTCATCCTTGCACAGGGTTCGGCACTACCTAAAAATTGTTACCTTAGTTGTGCTTGGCGGGATCGCCCTCAGCGCCGCTTATTTCTATTTGCACACGCCCGATCCGGCGATTTCGTTGGATCAAGTCCGCCTCGCGTACGCACAACAGGATCAACTCTCATTTGACAAGTATGTGGATGTCCCGGCGGTTCTCGAGAATGGAATCGATCAATTTGCAGATTATTATGCGCTACAGCACAGGATCGCTCATCCAGTTTTTTTCAAGGCGGGGATCAGCCTGGGGAAGCAAATGTACCTGCCCCAGATCGCGCAATCAGTCGACAACTTTGTGGTCACCGGAAATCTCCCGGAACTTCCGGTGTGGGCGACGGATAATGCAACCGTGAGCGAAGCCATCTCCGATGCTGCGAACGTTCTGCATCGCCTGATCCAGGCGCAGTTGACCTATCAGGGAGTTGTCTCAGAAACAGTATCGGGAGCAGACGCAAAGGTCGAGGTCCGGATAAGGTCTCCTCTGAGCACTGGCTCGATGACTGTCCGGCTGCAAATGCGCCGGGTGCATGACCACTGGCGAATTGTGGCAATCGAAGATGTCCCGCAAATTTTGCAAGAGATGGGCATACAAATATAGGGGACGCGGCGCTACTGAATATTGGCGTTCAGCAGAAAGCGGACTGTGACGATTTTCATCTATCGGGATGACCAGCAATACGGGCCCTACACCCTGGAGGATGTTCGCCGCTATGTAGCCCAAGGTTTTATTGTGCCTGCCGACCTTGCTCGCGATCCTGCAATGCCAGCCTCGGTAACCGTCGCAAGTCTGTTAGGCTCTGCCGACCCTGCTGTCTCTGCCGCAATTCCGTCGCCGCCCAAGCCCCCGGGCGTCGCCGCGCGAGCTCCGGGAAATGTCTTTACCTGGCCCTTCCATCAGGAACGGTGGTGGGACAGTCTGTGGATGCCGCTCCTGTGGTGGGTTCCCATCTTCGGTACTTTGATCAGCTTCGGTTGGTCGATTGGAGTGATACGGAGACGCGCGCGACGCCTGCCCGAGTTGCCTCGTCCCAGTGACCTGGGATCCGTTCTGAAAGACGGTTTTGTCGTGGCGCTCATGTCAATTGTTTATTTTGTAATACCGCCGTTGCTTTCCATTGTTCTGATTGAATACAAACTTTTCGCGGTAGCCTGGAATCTCCTGAAGAGTGGCTGGATCGGATTTATTTTCAACCCTGGGAAAGTTCTGTGGATGATCGCAGAAAGGGGAGCTCTGGAGTCTCTGTTGGCGGCCGGGATCATTCCTGTGTTTTGCCTGCTCCTGGCCTGGCCGTTTTTTGTTGTGGGAGAGTTGCACTATGCGGTCACCGGAAAAATTCGCAGTTTCCTGAACGTGTTCGGCAACCTGGCTGTGTTGTTTCGTCATCTTGGCGGTTTCTTGTCCTACCTGTTTTTCGTGTTTCTGGTCAGGCTTGCGTTGTACGGCTTGTCGAGTTTGCTTACGCCGGTGCTGGCGTTGACAGTGATTCTCGCGGCCATTGCGTTCGTGGTACCTCCCGTCATCGCCCATTGGATCACAGCTCACCTGGCCGGCACTCTTGCCAGGGAAATGTATGACAACAAGCGTGGATAGTTTGGGGCGCTAGTTGCTGCTTTTTCGAGGGGTGGGAGCGGATTTTGATCTCCGTCAGCTTGAGGATGCAGCCAAGGTCAAATCTCCCGTTCTGTCCCTGCAAAGGACGCAGGGACAAGGACGGGGCAACCGCGAGAGTAATATTTGCGTGAAAGGCTGGGCCAGCCCCCAAACGAAACGCTATAGACCTGAGTGCTTTCCTTTCCGCACCAGCCGCAAGTGCCACGTTGACATTGCAGCCAACCGATGACCAGCGTCCCAAGCGCTAGCCCTTAAACTTTCCAAAAAGAGCTGCCACCGCACAGCACTGTATGCATCTAATAACTTCTAGTGGGTGGCAAAGATGCGGGCCACGAATCAGGGCACTTACCCCGGCGCGACAGCGTTATTGAACTACGCCCGCCAGTATTACG
Organism: Candidatus Sulfotelmatobacter sp.; assembly: GCA_049585895.1. Taxonomy (GTDB): domain Bacteria; phylum Acidobacteriota; class Terriglobia; order Terriglobales; family Acidobacteriaceae; genus Sulfotelmatobacter. The sequence continues at coordinate 4,639 of JBAVAV010000426.1, forward strand.
ACGGGGCCGAGATTATATTCGCCAGCAAGCCGGGTTTGACTGATGTGCTTTACTTTCTGTATTTCCACACCGTCGAGAGCTTGCTTAAAGC
>JBAVAV010000427.1:0-7448 GCA_049585895.1 Candidatus Sulfotelmatobacter sp.
CACCACGAATGTGACATCCATCACAGCGAAACCAGGGAACGCGTCCCCAATCATCCCTCATGCGCGCCCGAAGATTACTACAGCTCTATATCATGCTCGAAACCATCCCCGCTGTCATGCTGAGCGGAGCGGTGAGGAGAGCGTAGCGATACTCACCGCGCAGTCGAAGCAGCCCTGCCCTCATCCCAAGTCCAGGAAGCTTCACCGCTTTTGACCGCTCCGCGTTCAGCGCAGGCGGACTTCCTCTTCCATATTCTCGTCAACCTCGGAAACCGATCCAGCAATCTGTGCCAGGCGGGCGCCCAAAGTTGCTCCTCCTAACATGTAAGTGAATCCGCCATAAAAAGCAGGAACGAAGATCGCGGCGCCGAACCCAGCCGCCAGGCCGAGCGGCCATCGGGGAAGTTCCTGAGTGATGAAGAGGAAGACGAATGAGAACAAAAGGAATGCCGCGATCATGATGAGGGAATCGATCAGCCAGGCGAGGGTCTGGCCGGAGAGCGGACGGGAAAGCCAATCAGCAGACGCACTGGCGTCGCGGTCGGCAGTGCTTTCATAAGCTTCTTCGCAAGGCAGCGGCAGGGATTGAGCGTCCGGCCACGCTGTCGACGGCTCCAACTGGATCACGGGACGGATCGCCGCGGAGAGGATTAATCCGTCGTTTTCCTCGGGCTGGGACGAGGCAGTACCGGTTTCGAACATTGAGCGATCATGGGCAGCATCCCGGAAAAAGGAATCAAGCAGGTTGCCGAAGATCCACTCGTTGATTTGATGGCCGTCACGCTCCGGCAAACCAACGAAACGAATGCCACATTGACCCGAGGGGTCGGCCCAAGCGACCTCACCCCACGAATCCAAACGCAAACGCGGGGATCTGAGCTCGAAACGCACCCGGACACGCTGTTTCTGCTGCAGAGCAGCCACCGCCTGCACGCGCAATCCGTGCGGGCTGAGGTTGCGCACAAGACCGCCGTTGGCCTCATCGAGAGTAACGTACGCCAAGCTTCGGAGTTCGTGCCGGTAAAGCGCCCGCGATTGCCGAACTGGGAACGAAGCTATATGCATACGCGCCACCGCGAGTGATCGATCAGACAGGCTTATCTAAAGATTTTAAGTCGCCGCTGAGGCGGGGCTGGAGTGACTGAAGAGGTTCAGCGAAGGCAGAGCCGGGCTCCTGCGCTCATGCAGTCAACGAAGCTTAGGCGTGGAGCCTCTAGTGGTCCACACGCACTATGTGCGTACAATCAACCCAAATACTGTCATCCTGAGCGGAGCGAGAATTCGCGGAGCGAATTCTCGCGCAGTCGAAGGATCCCTATACCCTCCACCTGTCAACCCCTTGGCCAATAACAGCGGGTTGTTGAATACCGCCGCGATCGCACCAAGTGCCAAACACAAAGAGCGGAGCCGAACGATCAGTCCGTGTCCTTCTTGCCGAGCAAAGCGTCCCTGGCGGAGCGGCCCGAGGCCTGCCGAAGTTTGATGACTTCAAAAACGATAACCGTGGCGTAGGTGACGGCGATCCAAACACAAACTTCTTCGATAGGTAGGCCGGCCCAGGCGCCGATAAAAAGACCTACCATCTGACGGTGCTGGAAGCCCCACCAACCATAAGGCAAGGCGAGAGTGGCTTCCCAGAGCAAACTGACGAGCAGCATGAAGAAAAGCGTCAGACTGAAAGCCCGCCAGTTGATCAGGCGACGTGCAGTGGGAAAGAAGCTCACGGCGGGGACGAGACCTCCAGCAGCAAGAACTGTGAAGTAACCGGGGAAACCGGCGCGATCCTCAGGCAGAGCGAAGTGCTTTTTATAGAACCAGGCGGCGCCGATCAGAATCAACCCGAAGATCAGCGACGTGGGATGAAATTGCAACATACGGCGCAAGCGCTTCGCTTCCCCGGCATAGTCGGGGACGCTATAGGCGGCCAGCCAATACTCGCTCAGCCACACGTAGAGCAACAGAACGGCGATGAAGCCGGTGGCGTAGAAGACGTACTCTTCCAGCGGAACATCCCGGCCCAGCGCCCAGGCGTGGATGCCTAGAGTCGCATCGGCATTTGGGTAACAGAAAAACCACTGCGCAAAGATGAAGTCGAGCATGCAGCCCAGCGGCACGAGAATACCGATCGTGCGCCAGAAAGCGCGGCGGGGTACCTGCAAACCTTCGCTGGGCAGAAACCATCCAAAAATGACAGCAATGGGAATGATGAATAACAGGAGGCTCCAGGTGTAGCCGTACGGCGTTGGGTTGGGAGCGAGCACCAACCTGGCAGGGATGCGCACCGCATGCAGCGTGAGGGCGGCGGGCACGGCCAGCATAGCCAGCATGGCGATGACAATTCCTGCACAGACCAAGGGACTGGGGTTGTCATGAGAGCGGGGGCCATGCATAAAGTTGCGACCTCCGAGAATGGGAAATTGAACTTGTTGAATCCAAAGGATTCTACTCTGATCTGCCGGGGATGAAGGTTTCCCCAGAGCTTGTCCGGAAGCTGGAAACCGCAGTCCGGTCTTACGAAAGGCGGTGGCCACCAGGGGCCTGCGCAGGCAATTGAAACTCAGGTGAAAGCCCGATAACTTAATAGTGAACCTGTGGTATAAGCTTTACGGAGCCGGCAGAATTGTGTCGATCGAGCGAAGGGCTTGCTGGGCAAGGCTTTCGGCTTGAGGTAGTGGCTAAGTATATGCCGGTAAATGGTTTGCCCGGTGTTTCAATGTACCGGTTGAACCGGGACGCGAACGCAAATGGGAACAACTCCCTCCAAAGCGTCGATTGATCTGCCTGCAAGTCTATCAGGCAGCGGTACGTCGAGTTGGCCCCGAAGTTTGAACCCATCTTTAGTTTTCTCCAGCACACCCAGCAGCAACCTGCATCAAAGAACCTCCCATCAGGACGCCCTGCAGGCGCTTCTCGCTTTTTCCGCGCTGCACGAACAGGTGCGGCGGCGTAGAGCTTTGGCGGCGAAAAGAAAAGGGTTTGAGCTGGTCGCGCCCGCGTCTGAGTTCGAGTCGGGAGAGCAGTTTGTTCTCGATCACGTGCTGCAGCTTGTAGCGGAACGGGCAGTGGCGATCACTGGCGCTGATGGAATGGCAATTGCCCTGGCGGAGAACAAGGGAATTGTATTGCGGGCTTCGGCAGGATCAATCAAGCCTGATTCGGGCGCGCGCATCGACCGCGATTCGGCATTCTCGGGAGCCTGCTTCCGACTGGCTCAGATCGTCCGCTGCGAAGATACCGAGGCGGATATGCGGGTCAACCTGCATGCCTGCCGGCACCTGGGCGCACGCTCCATGGTGGCGGTTCCGCTGTGTGGAAGGCAGCGCGTGATCGGATTGCTGGAGGCATTCTCGGCCGAGCCATTCGGCTTTAACGACAGCGATGTCCGTAGCCTGGAGCTGCTGGCCGAACTGGTTGTAGGTGCGCTGAAGCCCGAAGATGAAGACCGCTTCGCGGCATCCGCGGAGGCGGCGGAATCAACGCTGGATACAGCGCCGCTTTCGGAAAATACAGATCTGCGAATCGCGGAGAAACCTGTTCTGAAACGCGCCTCGGAAACGGCGGTTGACGATGAAGATATTTTGGGGGAAGCGGCAGGCGCGTCAATGCCAGAGTCCGCGATTGCGGCTCCGAAAACGCCCGTTCGGGACGAAAGTGTTCTCGATCAGTCTGGACCAATTTTGAAGAAGCAGTGGCCAGTTGGCTCCGAGGCAGGAACAGGCGAAGTGGAACGCTCGGCAGAGCACGATCCCGTCTTTAGTTATGCAGCCGGAAACTCTCACGCCAGCCGGCATCCGGGAGCATGGGTAGTGTTGGTGATGGTTGTGATCGCTGCTCTTCTCTGTGCAGGTTGGTGGTGGAAGGTTGGGAACGCGCAGACCGGAAAGGCGATGGTGAAGTCGGCGCTGAAAGCGATCGCGCCGATTGTAGGAAGCGGCGCGGCGAAGTTGTCGACGCCAAATCCGGTTTTGCCGCCCAACCCCAACTCGACTGGAGCAGCCGGCCCGGCGGCTACCGGGGCAACTTCCGGCGCTTCGGCCGATACCGCTGGCGGAGGCGTACGTCCGCAAGAGACTTCCTCCCTGCCGCGCTTGACCGGCATTCGGCATTGGTCGTCGGCGGATTCGAGTACGGTGGTTCTCGACCTGCAGGATCAGGTGCAGTATGAGGCGCATCGTCTGGCTAGTCCGGACCGCATTTATTTCGACTTGCACGATACCGTGTTGGCTCCAGAACTTACGGGAAAGATCATCGAGGTCGGCGATGCGTTGCTGACTCGCATTCGCGTGGCGCAACCAGTTCCGGGGATGACTCGGGTTGTGCTGGAGACCAAAGGCAACTCGAATTTCTCGGTGAGTCTGGAGCCGAATCCATACCGCCTGGTGGTGGAGGTGCGCAGGATCGGCGCCGAGCCGAGGGCGAGGGTTAACCTTTTTTCGGGACCGGCCGAGGCTGAGAAAGAGAAGATGGCGATCATAGTGCCTCCGCCCACGCGTGAGGACTTGCAACTGCGAGCCAGCGTGCCAAAGATGCGCATCGTGCTGGACGCGGGCCACGGCGGCTCGGACCTGGGAACCGTCGGGCGGCACGGATTGCTGGAGAAAGACGTTGTGCTGGAAATCGCGCAGCGCCTTGCCAAGTTGCTGGAAAGCCGGTTGGGAGCGGACATAATTCTGACGCGAAACGATGACACCTACATTGCGCTCGACGAACGAGCCGATATGGCCAACCAGGCACAGGCTGATCTTTTCGTTTCCGTGCATGCCAACTACAGCGATCTGCCATCGGCGCGCGGCGTGGAGACTTACTACACGAACTTTTTTGTGACACCGGGAGCGAAGGACGCTGAAATCCACGACGGCGAAACCAGCCAGAATGTAAGTGCCGGCAAGAACGCCGTGACAGCTGCGCTCTCACCGGCGGAACTTCACGACCGGATTGAGCAATCGCGGCGGCTCGCGGCCAGCGTGCAGCGCTCGTTGTATGGAACACTCGTGACGCAGAATCCGGGGCTGCGCGACCGCGGCGTAAAAGAAGCGTCCTATGTAGTTCTCACCGAAACCGCCATGCCGGGAATTCTGGCCGAAGTTTCGTTCGTGAGCAGTCCCACCGACGAGCAAAAGCTGCGCAGCGACGGCTATCGCGAGCACATCGCGGAAGCCCTGTACAAAGGCATTGCGCGGTATGCCGTGAGCTCGCGCGGCGTAAAGATGGCCAGCGCGGCGAAATAGTACCGAAAGCCGAGCATCCGAGCTTTCCGTCTTATTCGAACGGATTCACGACACGAATTCCGTCGATCTCCCGGTCTCCTTGCATATCTTCGGAGAAGAGCACACCGCATCCAGTCTGCTTCGCGGATTGAAGGATCAGCGAATCCCAGAACGAAAACCCGTGCAGGCGGTGCAAGTCTATCGCTGCCAGAATGTCCGCGACCTGGGGCGCGGCTACGTCGAACTCGGCAAGAAGCTCAACCTTGCGGCGGGCAACTCCAGCCTCCACATGGAGTTTTCGCGTGATCGTAACGAAGTACTCCTGGAGCACCTGCAACGACACAACTCCGGTCCTGGCGCGCCGGTGTTCTACTATGAGAGCGAGGGCGCGCCGTTGTTTCGCCGGCGCTCCTTTGTCGTCAGCGTAAATCAGGACGTTGGTGTCGAAGAAGCTACGAGCGCTCATGAATCTCGTCCCGGTTGAAGCGCCAGCCGCGCGAGTGGCCTTGACCGGATAGGCGCTTGAACTCCTCAACACTGCGCTCGGGATCGTCCCCGCCCGCCACCGTTTGCAGGTAGTCCCTGATTAATTGATTGAGGCTCTTGCCCAAGGCTTCGGCCTTCTTTCGGGCGCGGGCGATAAGCTCCTCGTCGATGGATAGCGTGACGTTCATTAACACAGTATATGTGGACACGTATTATGTGTCAATCCAGCGCTCGTCCGGGAATCGTGGCCCCACAACCGCTAACTCGGTTTCGCACCCTCCTTCTCGGCCACCGTTTCCAGCACCCAGTTTCGGATCAGCGCCTGCACTTGCTCCCGAGCCTCTGGAATACTGGGTGGCTTCACTGCCGACGCCTCTTCCGGAGCGGCCTTCGCATCCAGTTGCTCGCCAGGCTGAGCTTCTTCGCCATCCGCCTCATCCTCGTCTTCGTCTTCGAAGTCTTCTTCAAACCACTGCGGGCCGCCGAGGGCGGTTCGATGCACGTCATCGCGGTCGATTACGACATCGGTTGCGTCCGCCACCTCAAAATCAGTCTTCCGCAGGTTGATGCTGGCCGTTTGCAGCGCGTAGAGCATCAGCCCCGCCGTCTTGTGGTCCATCCGGCCCCACGCCAGCGATTCCATCACCTGCATCAGCGCTACCTGCACCGAGTTCGCGTCTTCGAGGATAGGCACCTCAAACCGGGCCTGCGCGAACTGATCCGCCTTCATCCTCGCCCTCTGATCCTGACAGCGCTTATGAAAAAAACAGTGGCGCCGGTGCCGCTGCGCGGGAGATCCGCACTGCGTCCCATTCATCTTTACGTGCTGACATCGTGGAACATTGTCCATACCCATATTTTCTTCTCTCACATTCCTCCACTTCGGTTTGCCGGAACGAAATTGGCGGGGTATCCCCCTCCCCCCTGAATATCTGGAATCATGAGGTTACGGTAAAATTCCCTGCAAAATCCGGATGGCAAAGAAGTTAGATACTAAAATCTTTGCGACAAAGGACTTAGGACCCGGCTGTCGGGTTTCAAATCCATTTTGGCGCTGTCAATCAGAATCTCGCAGTTTGCCTGTGGACCGCAAGGTCAGATGTCACATGTTTTGGCTGTGGAAGAGTGTGGAAAAGTATGGGGCTGGTCTTGCGTTGATTCCAAGTGGTTTCGATTGGATCGAGCTTTTGGACCTACGATAGTTTCTATGAAAATTTTTTTTGCGCCCGAAGTTGATGCTAGCTCGCGAGTCAAGAGTGGTACCCGTGGATGGGGCCAGGTGGAGGTAGGGATGCCTCGACTCCGTGGTGACGATCGCTTCGCGATCCTCACCACTCCGCTCAGCATGACAGGTGCTTTTTTGTGAATCGTCCACTTCGGCCGGACGCAAGTCACCTCCACCCGACGCACTGGCGCGATGGTAGGGATGCTTCGACTGCGCCGGGAAGACCTAGCGGTCCCCCCCGGCTCCGCTCAGCATGACAGAGTGTGGCGGATTGCGTGGCTGCGCTTCGTGTGACAGAAGAGTGGAAAGTCATGTCATGCTGAGCGGAGCGATGAGGAGAGCGAAAGCGATCCTCAGCGCGGAGTCGAAGCATCCCCACCTCCACCGGACTGCATCCAGGGGTACCACTCTGATGCCAGGTCCTTCCAGTGCGGGTTACGGCGTTCGAACAGCGCAACCTTCTTCGCGCGGGCCCATCCCTTCAGTTGCTTCTCGCGGGCGAGGGCTTTGTGCACGTCGTCGTAGGATTC
>JBAVAV010000428.1:0-7793 GCA_049585895.1 Candidatus Sulfotelmatobacter sp.
GTTGGGTAGTGCCCAGGGCATGCGGGCCTCGATGGTGCGTGCCACTTCCCGCACAAAGACTTTGTGCGGATCTTGTGCCTGAACTTCGGCCCACCGCGCTCTTGCCCATACCCCCAAAGCGGAAAAGGAAAAAGAGAGGAATGTGCCCAGCATTACGATGGACAGGATGGGAGGATAGGATTTTTTCTCCGGTACGTCGGGTGCGTCGAGCACCTTCACGCTGGGAATTTCCTTGGCCTCGGCGACCTTGGCAATCTCATATTCCTGAGTGAGCGTCTCAAAGACCGCCTCCTGAACCCGGGTCTGCCGGTAGAGGTCGGCGTAGGGGACGCCGAGAAGGGGAAGCTTGCGCAGCGAGGGATAATAGTCGCCTTCGCCCGGACGGATGGCGTCCTCCACGATCTCCTCTTTTCCGCCGAGCTGTTCGAGGCGGCTCTGCAATTCGGCGATGCGGGCGGCGAGCGCCCGCACCCGGACATTGTGGTCGGAATAAATCTGCTTGAATCCCTGCAACTCCGATTGCGCCGCGATCAGCTGGCCCTCGAGCGTAGCGGCCGCGCTCACCATGGCCCGGCCTTGTTCCTTGATGTCGACAGTGGCGTTCTTGCTGGCGAACTGGCTGAAATTCTTTTCTGCGTCCTCCAGGTCGTGCCGCACCTGCGCTAGTCTCCCTTCAAGAAAAATGCGCTCCCGCCTGGCGGAGGACGTCGTGAGCTGGCTCACCACCGCATTCAGCTGCGCGACATACTCCTGCGTCATAGCCGCGGCGCGCTGGGGATCCCGGTCGGTAACGGAGATGGTGATAATCCCGCTCTTGCGTTCTTGAGAAATCACGGTGTTGACAGCAAGGATCTTGCGGGCGCTTTGCCACAGCCGCTGGCCGTAGAGTTTCCGCAGGTCGAACTTTGCGATCAGGCTGTCTTGCACGGTGCGGCTGCCCAGAATCCCGATGAACAGATCGCCCGATCTTTTCAGTCCGAGCATTCCCCCCGCCATCCCCGCCAGCGCGCCGTCCATCTTGTTGGCCAATGCGCCGGCCATCAGCAAGCCGGAGGCAGATTGATCGTCGGGGGGCATCAATTGTGCGCTGGATTGATAGCGCTTGGGAATTAAGAACGCGATCAGCGTAAACACGATGCAACTGCAAATCGAAACACGAAACAGAAACTTGCGCTGATCCCACAGCACCTGCAAGTGTGCCAGGGTTCGATGCCGGGCGGGATCGCCGTCTCCGTGCTGGGGCGCAGGTTTCCGAGAGGCATCCTCTCCTGCGAGGGCGTGCAATTCGTGTTTGGGAATGGTCGACATGGGACGGGATTTGCTTTTTCTGCTTCGCCCCAACCTATTTTCTGCTTCGGCCCGGCCACAGACTGAGTTGCACCGAGGCCGCGACGTCGGACTGCGCCGCCGCCAGCAACACCGGGAAGTGCCAGCGCTCCTGCTCGACCGTGGCGCTGACCCCGATTCTGCGAGTCAGAGCCAGGTCGGCGCGGACGGTCCAGTCCCGCAGCGTACCGCCCTCAAGAAACCCTTTGTCGACATTGTTGTGCCGGTAGGCCAATGCCAGAGTGCTGCGCGGCGAAAGATGATAGGTCAGCCAGGCCTGCTCCCCTCTGCCTCTGCGTCCCACCCAACTGCCCAGCAGGTTTCCGCCATTGGTGTAGCCGGAGCGGTAACGCGCGTCCCAATAGAACGCTCCGGAGCCGAAGTGGGTTGGAACATTCAAATCCGTGGTCACGCCTTCGGCGCGCAATTCAATTCTCGAAATCTTCGGCAGCCGCGCCAAATAAATCCCAGGATTGATTGCCGGCCGGCCCGAACCGAGTGGCGAGTATTCGTCGATGACCATGGAGTCGGCGTACACCTGCACCCAATCCCGCAAACCGGGCAGGCGATAGCTGAAGTCGAATTCCGAAAGCCGCTTGCCCGGATTGTTCTGAATACCCACACGGTGAGAATAAAAGGTGCGCAGAAAATTGCCCCAGGTAAAGGGATTGCCCGTCCCTCCAAACTGCGCGGTAAAGCCGAGGCCAAACTCCAGGTTCGGAGTGGGATGAAAGCTGAATTTTGTGCCGTGCAGAAAGGGTTGCGAAGCCAGGACGGGACCGAATAGTTGCGGGGTGAACTCCCAGGTCTGGCCCGAGAAGCGGCCCAGAAAGAACTGCGACCGCATCGGACCAAGCAGCCGCGACAACCACGGAACCTCATACGGTGTCACTGAGTCCACGCGCAACATGGTCATGGGGGCGGCGTTGTTGCTGAACAAAAACGGCCCGGCCGCGCCCGGTCCCAGCCACAGGCTCTGTTGGCCGAATGAGATCTCGATGCCATTCACCGTAAAGGCCGCCGCGCCCTGCAGCAGGCGCACCCGGTCGATTCGGGCCGTTCCGTCGCTGACGGGTGAGACCGCATCTACCGCCGCCGTCGCCGCCAGCGTCGGCGGCGCATCGGAGGCTACGGCCGGCGCGTGCTGATATTCTCCCTGCACAAACAGCGAAAAGGGACCGGACTCGGCATGCGCGGTGATTCCGGAGATGACGTTGAAGCTCTCTCCATACGGGCGCCCGTAATCGTTAATGATGGTTTGTCCGAAATGATAACCGTCCCGGAGCGGCGTGCCGGAGATCGAAGTGGTCCGCACGTAGACCGAATCCACTCTGGCGCCGGTGTTGGCGGCCCCGTCCAGATGGCTGCTCTCGTCGCGGAATTCCACGGCCAGCGCGGAAACCATCTTGTCGTCGTCGGCACTTCGCTCGCTATTTCCCGCTTCGCCGCTTCGCATCCGGTCTTCGGCCTCTTCGACGAGACGGGCGCACTCCAGGCGGGTCCAGGGACGAATCCCAACGTAAGCGTCCTGGACCACACCGAGCGCGATCAAGCGATCGAATGCGGGATAGATCCAGCTATCGATCGGAACATAAGGCGAGCCCACACTCTCTCTCGGGCGCGCTCGTTCGCGCGATGCCTCCGTGTCGCGAAGCGGGCCCCAGGCGGCTCCGCCTAGATCGCTGTCCGAATGCGCCCGGTAAACTTGCCGCGCGAAATACCAGCCCAGCGCACTTCCGATCAGCGCGTCGGAGGCAAAGTGCTGCTTGCCGGTTACCCGGGTGACGGTCACGGCCGACGCCAACCCGTACGCCAGAGTCTGGCTGAACGTGCTGGGATACTCATGCGCCCACACGCTCGCCACCGCCCAAGCCACGGCCGCGTGTTCCGATGGGAACCCACTGCCTCCGCGGAAAAACGATCCGTGTCCGGTTCCCTGGTAGGGACGTTGCCTCTGAAACGCCATCTTCAGCAGGTAGGCCGTGGCGGTGCTGTTGATGGCCGCCTCACCGCTGAGCAGCCCGGTTTCGGCCAGTCGGTCGTTGCCGTTCGACTGGCCCAGCAGGAACGACCCGGCGCTCATTCCGGCCAGCGAATAGACGGCATAGTTGGAAATCTTTTTGCTGCTTTCCACGTGACTGGGTGGAACCTGCTTTGAAATCCAGCTGTCACTCGCCACAAGCATGGCGGTCATTCCGGCCAAAGGCGCGGCCCAATGGAGATCCTCAAGCCGAAGGCGTCCCGGCGTAGTCCAGAATTGTTGCTGATCTTTCACAAGATGCCTGGCAAACGGCGCCATCATGCGGTTCTCGGGATCTTCGCCGGGCAGTAACTCATAACCAGACGCCGGTCTGCTTTCCGCTCCACCCGCCGCGATGCGGGACACTGAGGCCGCCGCTGACAGAATCGTTGCATTCTCGGCTTGCGCCCGCCCTGATCCACGCAGCCCAGCGGCAAGAATCAAAAACCAGATGCAGTAACAAAGACCGCGCATCGCGTAGCCGGTCAGAAGCTTCTCGCCACCTGAATGGCAACGCCGACCGCGTAAACCATCTGCGCGGATTCGAGTGTGGCTTTCCACTTGGTGGTTCCGCTGAATGCCTTCTCCGGAACCATCACCAGATCTCCCGGCTGAACGGCGCTGTGCATGGCTCCTCCACTCAGCAACCCGCCCGAGCCGCCAGCGACAAAGCCGTCCGCCCGGATCACGAACATGGATTTCTTGTTGGCCATGTTGGTGGGCCCGCCGGCCTGCGCGAGATACCATCCAGCACTTTTCCCCGGTTTGTAAGCCACCGCGGTTGGGTTATAGACCGCGCCGTCGACCATCACGAAGTTCGGCTTCTTGGGGACATACAGTGAGTCTCCCGCGCGAACCTGAATGTCGGCCGAGGTATTGGCCCAGCGGGAAACGTCTTTGCTGATACGGATGGCCAGCCGCCCGCTGGGCGGCGCGCTCTCGAGTTTTTCCAGAGCGGAGTGCCATTGATCGACTGCCGCCTCCTTGGCCAGCTTCTCGCCGGAATCCGATGCCGGGATCAGCGCCAGGCTGCTGCCATCGGTCTCGACTTGCCTCACCAGTTGCTCGCGGTTGGCCTGTTCCAGTTCCCGCACCTGCACCCGCTCTAAAATCACGCCATAGGGATACGCGTCGGCCCGGAAGCCTCCCGCGCGCCGGAGAATAGAGCTGATGCGTTCGCCCTCCTGGATGCCGTAAGTTCCGGGATGCAATACTTCTCCGCTGATGGCGATGGTAGCCCCGACGTCGTGCCATCCCGCCAGCTCGCGGATGGTCAGCACGTCGCCATCGCGCAGGCGCACGTCCGTGTCCGGCTCTCCGGCCAGCATCCGGGCCAGCGCCACGGGCATATGCTCGCCAACAACGTTGGCGCCCGGTTGCATCTCATAGCGGGTCAGGTCGGCAGTCTCGGTGTAGGCGCCGCGCTTGAGCCCGCCGGCCAGCCGCACCAACTCGGCCGCAGTCATGTTTTCTCCCAGCGGATACTTGCCTGGCTGCGCCACCTCGCCTTCGATCTTGACCGTGGGCGGGTCGATCTTGCCCAGATTCTTGTGAATGAACAGCCGGTCCATGGGCTCAAGCAGAATGTTGGCGGCGGCGTCTCCCGCGAGCGCCTGGCTCAGATTCACGCTGGCCACGTGCAGCTTACCGTCCGGAGTGCGGTGAAATAGCTGCGCGTCCGTGAGCAGAGCCTCGGGCGTGGTGCCGCCCGCCAGATAGACCGCGTCGCGCAGGCTGGTCTGGCCATTGGTGAGGTGATCGCCGGGATGCCGCACTTCGCCGCTCACCGTGATCAGGGGCGGCGGTTCAAAATCGAAACGCCCGAAAATGCGGACCGTGTCGAAGGCCTCGAGCGCGATATCGTTGCTGCCTGAAATCGCATCGGCCAGATTGAACGCCAGCACCACGGGAGCATAGTCAGGCGCCTGCAGACGGATGATTTCCGCATGCCGGAGAGCCGGTTCGGGCAGCACTTCGTTATAGGAGTGCACCAAGTCGGTAAGCCGCATGCCTTCCCGGTAAGCGTACTTGCCGGGACGAAACACGTGCCCATCCAGGTAGACGGTCTTTTCGCTAACGGGTAGGATCGGCGAGACGCGAATTTTGTCGCCATCCTGCACCGGAAAATCCGCCAGCGCGCGATTGGCTGCTTCCTGGTCGTTTCCTTCCGGCAGATCGAAGCGCAACATCGTCCGGCTCTCATGGGCCACCACGCGTTCGATTTCAATGTGGCGCAGCGTGCCCGAAGTCAGCACCCCGCCCGCAACTTCCAGAACTTCCGCCAGTTTGCTCTCGCCATTCAGTTCATAGATGGCGGGACGGCGTACCATCCCCTCGACCGTCACCTCCGCTCCCAGCGGCGGCACCTGGATTGTGTCTCCGGCTTCGATCCGTTGCCCTCCCGGCCGCACGCCGTGCAACAGCAGGTCGTAGATGTCGATTGTTTCGAGCAGACGATTTCCCCGGGTGCGGCGCAACACCCGCAGGGAGCCGCGGGCTGTAGGCCCGCCTGCCAGATACAGTGCATTCAACGGCGTCGATAGGGAGTTCACGTCGTAAGCTCCGGGACGAACTACGTCGCCCACCACGTACACCCGAACCGCGCGCAGCCGGGCCAGGGAGATGTCGGCTTGCGCCTCGCGATATTGGGTGCGCAGGGCGGTCTGCACCATGCGCTGCACTTCTCCCAGCGTCTTGCCCGCCACCTGCACCCCGGCCGTATCGGGCAAAGTAAGCACGCCCTGCCGGTCCACGACGCGCTGCAGGTGCCCGGAGACACTGCCCCAAATCTCGATGCTCAGCCCGTCGCCCGGACCGAGCACATAATCCGGGCCAGCCGGAGTGTCCAGGGGAAGCTGGTCAAAGTTGCCGCTTCCGTTGCGGAATACATCCATACCAAATCTTTGCGGCGCGGGCGGCCGCTGGGAAACCTGCTGGTACAGATTGTAAAGAGACGGCACATTGGCATAAGGGTTGGGCTGGTGGCGAATCGCGGGCTGCGCATAATTTGTCCCCGTCCTGCGTTCCCCTGCCCCGCTCTCTGGCTGGCGAGGACGTGTTTGAGCTCCCGGACTGCCGAAGGACTGTTTTCCGAAATCGAAGTAGGGAGCCGAGGCGCCAAATGCGGAACTGGTCTGCGGCGCGGGCCCGGTTCCGCGTGCCGCGCCATTGCCGTATCCACGCCCGCTCATCGGACTGGAACCTTCCGGCTCGGCCATACTTGCGCTCAACAACCCCGGCAACTCCGCCGGACTCATCCGCGGCAGTTCGCCCGCGTCGGAGGGCAGGACCTCCGGAGACAAGACATCCGGGGAATCGAAGTCTGGAGTTTGCGCTGACGCGAAGCTTTGCTGGCGCCGGTTGTCGGGCGCGGTTTCAGGGACGCCTTCTTGCTCAGGATGTGCTGGCGAGGCATCCCCCGCCTGGCCCTGGTCTGCGTCAGGCTCAGCCTCGCGTTGAGACATCGGAGCTCGCTGCGGAATCCGTTCGTGGGTCGACCAGTATTGATTCTCCTGGCCGCCAAGGGACGACTGCTGTTCTGTCCCGGTCCCCGGCTCCGCCAAATTCCGGGCGGTCGCCATTCTCTTCTCCCGGGTTTGGCCCAGTTCCTCGGCATTCGGCTTGGCCCGAACATACATGCGGGATTCAATCTCGCGAGTGGCAAGGATGCGAGCGTTATTGTCCTGCTGCAGAAGCTGGAATAAAGCCTCATCGGTAAGGTCGACCGGACTGAGCAGCCGTCCCTGCTGATAGGCCTTGCGCACCAGCGCTTTCTTCACTTCCAGAAGCAGCCCGGGTTCGCGCAGCAGAATCTGCTGGATGGCCTTCGCGGAGAGTGAAACCATCTGCTCCGCTTCTTGCTGGGCACGTTTCTCGACTTCCTGGATTTGTCCCTGACCCTCCCTTGGGCCGAGATTCTGGTCTTGTCCCTGAGTCTGGCCTTTCCCCGACCCGGCGAGAGCCAGAACCAGCAAGCCCACCAAGAATGCAGCCCGGCCTTGCACGAGGATCCCCCACTGGCGCCGGCATGCCGTGAATTCATCTCCCATCAGTTTGTGCATCGCTGCTCCTATCGCCATGGTTCCTATCGCCACGGTTCTACGTCCGCTTCATCAATTTCCACCGCCACGGCCCGCATGAGGATCTCGACCGAGACGACCAGCCGCGCCCCCTCCTTGCGGCGCACCAGAATCCCTTCAAGACCTGCTACCGGGCCACTGCGCACGCGCACGCGCCGTCCGGCCTGCAGATAGGGATGGGGCTCCATTCGCACCCGGCCACTCACTCCCTGGCGCAGCTTTTCAATCTCGTGCTCGGGCAAGGGCGCGGGCTTACCCTGAAAACTGACCAAGTGCACAACGCTGGGAATCTCGAGCACACGCAGCCGGTGTTGCAGCGCCAGATGCACGAAGACATAACCGGGAAAAAGCGCCAGCTCGACCTCTTT
>JBAVAV010000429.1:0-3346 GCA_049585895.1 Candidatus Sulfotelmatobacter sp.
CAGTAGAAGAATGCGCAGATCGAGCGAGCCGCGGACGGCGATCCAGGCAGCCGCAGGCGCGATGCCCAAGGCAAAACCGAGTACGAGATGCGACCAGCGGGTGAAGCGTTTGGTGTAGGAGTAGAGCAGCAAGACGGCGAGCGCAACCGGGGAGAGCCAGAGCGCAACACGATTGAGCTGGGAAGCGGCGACGACAAATACAACGCTGGAAACGATAACGAAAATGGCGACAAAAGCCGGCGTGAGATGTCCGGCCGGCAGGGCGCGGGCCCGCGTGCGGGGGTTGGCAGCGTCGATGGAAGCGTCGGCGAGGCGGTTGAAGGCCATGGCGGAGGAGCGGGCGGCGATCATGGCGACGACAATCCAAAGTAGGACATGCGTGGTGGGCAGGCCTTCAGCGGCGAGCATCGCTCCGCAAAGAGCGAAGGGCAGCGCGAAGATGGAATGCTCCCACTTGATCATTTCGAGCGTGATGCGGAGGCTATGAAGGACGGGCACGATGAGATTGTAAAGCAGGCTTCGGGCTTCGGCTTTCCGGCGTCCGGTTAGATCTTAAGTCCGGCTCAGCAAGAGAAAACATAACCGCAGAGGACACAGAGCGAGCCTCAGTCTGGGCTTGTTGTTCCCGAAATCAGCGGCACGAAGCGGACTGGTTCGCGGAGTGAGACTACCGGCTGGCCGTTAAGCATGCGGACGTGTTGGAGTTGCTGGGAATCGAGGGCGCCGACAGGAACGATCATGCGGCCGCCTTCGCTCAATTGCGCCACCAGTGCGTGGGGCAGATGAGGAGCGGCCGCCGACACCATGATCGCGTCGAATGGAGCGCTGGCGGGCAAGCCGCGAGAGCCGTCTCCTGCGAAAACCTTGACATTGGTGTAACCCAGTTCGGCGAGAAGGACGCGGGCGCGGTCCACCAGGATCGCGTGGCGCTCGACGGAGAAAACTTGCTCCGCGAGTTCAGCCAGCAGGGCGGTGACGTAACCGGACCCGGTGCCGACCTCGAGGACGCGGTCGCCCGGCGCGAGTTCGAGCGCTTCAAGCATGACGGCGACAATGTAAGGTTGCGAGATGGTCTGGCTTTCGCCGATCGGGAGCGGATGGTCGTCGTAGGCTTCCCCGCGGCAAGTCTCGGGAACGAATTCATGGCGTGGAACGCGAAGCATGGCATCGAGGACGCGTTGATCGCGAATACCGCGGGCACGAAGTTGGTTGTCGACCATCCGAAAGCGGGCGGTGGAGAAGTCAGGCATGAGTAGCAGTGGCCAGTGATCACTGGCCAGTTTTAAGTGCCCCGCCTGTCCGCCGCATCCGGGCTTCTCGTTACGGTTTTACTTCTTGCGGCGGCGGATGCGGAGGTCGAAGCTCACTACGCCGTTCTGATCGCGGGTGCCGACTGCCGAAAGATTGCGATTGAAATAGTACTCGCCCTGAATGATCTGCTGCGAACTCTGCGAAACATTGGTGCTGTAGGAAAGGGTGAGATTGTTGGCGAATTCCTGCTCTATCGTGACTTGCGGACCGCGAGCTGTCGGATTGGTTTCGGTGCTCAGTCCCTGAGGATCGATTTTAATGTTACTGGCCCCGAACAGGCGCTGCAGGCGGCTGCTCACGGTGGTGTTCATGGCCTGGTTCAGAATCAAGTCGGTGGCCTGGTCGCTGAAGGCGCTCTGGCCGGACTGTTCCTGCAGTTGCTCGGATTCCTGGTTGGTGCGGCCGAGGGCGAGCAGCGCGATGATGTCGGACTTGGGCAGAGGCGGCTCGGAGCGATAGTTGATGTTCAGTCCGCGATCGGGCGTACCGGTGACGGTGATGTTGAGATCGTAGTTGCGGACATGGGTCGAGGCCTGCAGGTTAAACTGCGGTTCGATGGCGACTGGGTTGGCGAAGGTAATATCGCCGCGCTCGAGAATAAATTTGGTCCCGTGAAAAGAAGCCTGTCCTTCAAGGATGTCGGCTCGGCCCAGCACGGCGGGGCGCGCAACGGACCCCCGCAGGCGCAGGTCGGCGTCACCGGAAAGGCGGGCAACCGCGGTTCTCATCTGGAGTTCAGGTGCGGTCTGCACGTGAATATCGAGCTTGATGTTGTAGAGTGGCGAATTGGCGGCACTGATAGTGGAAATCTGGCGGCTGCGCCCGATATAAGAACTGAAGTCGAAGCCCGGAGTAACGGCAATCTTAGTGACCCGAATATCTCCGGAGATGGTAGAGCCCGAGCGCGTTCCCACCCAGTGCAGTTCGGCATCGGCAGTCGAGCTGACTCCGGGAGGATGGCGTAAGCGAACCGCTTTGCCCGTGGCAGTGAGGTTGAAGTTGAACTGCTGGTTGTAGTAAGCCGCGTCGCCTTTCAAATCGAGCGTGCCGCCGCCCGTACGGGCCTTGAGATTCTCGATGTGGACGCGATCGCGAGTGAAGACCAGAGATCCGTTAAGCTCGCTCAGACCGCTGGGCAGTCCGGCATATGTGATTGAACCGTTAGTCACCTCCAGCCGGCCCTGGGGAAGAGGTTCGGCGAGCGTTCCGCCCACAGTCATGTTCATGCTGAGGAGGCCGGAACTGGTGAAGTCGGGATCAACGGTGGAAACCAGTTTGAGATCCACCCGGCCCTCGGCAGTGAGATCGACCTCGCGGGCTCCAGAGATGTGCACCGAGCCGTGAGCGGCGAAATTCGTTCCCTGGCCCACCAGGTGCAACTGCTCGATGCGGACGACGTTATCGGCCAGAGCGAAGCGAATTGGATCCTGATTATGCAGTGTGACGTTGTCGAGGTCCAGGGAAACGTCGGAGACATTGCCCTCCAGACTCCATTTATGGGGCTGGCGCAGAGGCCCGTGCACTTCGACTGAACCCACCACGTCGGAATGCCCCGTCATCTGGCCGCGGAAATAGGAGCGCCACAGGGCATCCAGGTCGAGGTGTTCCACGCGGAAAGAGAGATTCGCGGCGTAGTCGTCCCGCAACTGGATGTTGCCGTCCACCAGCAGCGATCCGCGCTGGAAATGCGAGTTGCCCGTGAGTCGAAGTTGGCTACCTTGTGTAACCGCCTGCAGATCGAAGTCTCCGGCGAGTTCGCGGTCCAGAGTAAGGCCGCGGATGTGAACCCCGGCGTTGATGGAAGGCGCGTCGAACGTGCCCGAACCTTTGAGCGTGAAGTCCGCGCGTCCTTCGGCGGAAATGCGATCGGAACGGATTTGGCGAATGCCGGCCAGATCGAAATTGCTTCCGGTCAGATCCAGACGGAAGGCGCGCGACGATGGGTTGTATGCCGCGCTGCCCGTGACCACCGAGTCGTAATGTACCAGATGAATATTTTCGAGCGCCGCCTCGCCGCCTGCGAAGTGCAGGCCGG
>JBAVAV010000430.1:0-4620 GCA_049585895.1 Candidatus Sulfotelmatobacter sp.
CGATCGGACTGAGCCAGCTGGCTGATTTGTACTCCCGCCTGGGTGGAGACACCATGGGCATCGCCATCCGCAAGCTAGCGGAACAGTTGGGGACGGAAAAAGATCCTGAGCAACAAAGCTTGCTGAGCGCCGCTTTCGTACGCATGAGCCAGGAGGCCAGCGAAACCAGGAACTACAGTGCGGTGAATGAAGTGTGCGCCGGCATGGAGTCTCTGCAGAAGCAGCGTCCGGTGCTGGTGAGCGATTTGCGCCCGCGCGTGGGCGTGGAAAACCGGCTCCCCGAGTTCATTGAAGAAGCCCTGCGGCAGGAAACCGTGCCCAAGGACTTGCTGGCGCTTCTGCGCCGCACCAGCCAATCGGGCGCGGAACATCTGGCCGACCGTTTCTTCCGCTGCATGCGCCGCGACGAGTGCGACCGCATGATCGAACTGGTGAATGCGGCGGGCGCTCCTGCTCTGGCGCAGTTGCGGGAGATTCTGCGAACCGGCCAGCCCCGCCAAGCTTCTGTGGTGGTGGGCCTGTTGAGCCGGCTGGATGTCGCCACGCTGCTGGAGCTTCTGCCAACGCGTCTGCCGGAGTGGAACCGTTTCTATCACGACATTGTGGTCCGCCAGATCGCCTACGGGGCGGCGCCCGATCGTGGACGCACGCTGCTGGAACTGGCTGAAGTGCTGGATCCCGTGGTTCTGCCCGAGGCACTGGATGAAATTGGTATGAGCGGCGACCTCACGGCGGCGCCTCCGCTGCTGGCCATGGCAAGGCCCGGGGAAGCGGCGTCACGGTCAGCCTTTGTGCAACTCAAGGCCATCGAATCGCTGGGACGCCTGCGCGATGCGGAATCGGTCTCGCTGCTGCACGAGATTGTTGAAACCAAGAAAACCTTTGGCTGGGTTTATCACCGCGAACTGCGCATTGCCGCGGCCCAAGCCTTATCGAAAACTGACCCTCGCTATAGCGGCCAGGTGCTCAATGACAGCGGCCTTGAGTCGGCGGAACTGGCCATTGCGCCGCTGGATATGGCTCCGGCCTGCCCCTGGGTCCGCCAGCGCCGCTACGAGCGCATGGTGCTGCCGAAGACACTTTCCGCGACCATCGGAAGCTCGTGGGGCAAATCGAAGATTGTGGTTCGCGAACTCAGCTTGGGTGGAGGCATGGGCACCAAGGAAGACAATCTGCGCATCGGCAGCGAAGCCGATCTGGAAATCTCGGTCGGGATGCGCAACAAGATTCGCGCCCACGTCCTGCTGCGCCGCGCCCGCGTGAACGAAGTGGGATTTGAAATCGTCAGCACCGACCTTGAGAGCCGCTACCGCCTGCGCCGGGTGCTGGTCGAAGCCATGAACCGCGCTGCGCAGAGCAAGGAAAAAGACAGAGATAGAGACCAGGAGTGGAACGGGCAGCGCAAAGGGTAGGCTTCCTCGTAGAAATAGTCCGCAGAAAACAAAGAGCCTCTGCTCGCCGATGCGAACAGAGGCTTTCTGATTTTTCGTCCAATCACTTGCTACCTTGTTGGGCTACTTCACCTTGGCGAAGATGATGACCAGGGTGTAAAGCGCTAGAGACTCGATCAGCGCGAGGCCCAGGATCAGCGCCAGCTGAATGCCGGGACGCGCCGCAGGATTGCGAGCCAGCCCCTCAGCCGCGGCCGCAGTCGCCTTGCCCTGCGCCAGAGCGCAGATTCCGGAAGCGATCGCCATAGAAAACCCAGCGGAGATCGCAACCCAATTGACTTCGCCAGCTCCGCCGCCTTGTGCGAAGGCGGGCATGGCAAAGCACATCGCTGACAATATCCCAAACAAGTAACTCAGTTTCCGCATTGTGTTTCTCCTCGTATGAATTTCCGCCAGTGGGTGGTTGACGTCATCCCGTGCAGACGCCCTCACGCTTGCGGATGGTCTCTATTTGATCTCGAACGTCCAGCCCTTCTCTCAATGCTCTTCCGCCACTGCACCCTGCAGATACACCGTGGTAAGCAGCACGAAAATGTATGTCTGCAACAGCGACACGCCGATATGCAATCCCAGAAATGCAATTGGGATGCCGATGGGTACGAGCGAAAAGAACACTAGGGTGACCATATCGCCGGCAAACATATTGGCGAATAGACGGATGGTCAGCGAAAGCACGCGCGCCAAGTGACTGATGAGTTCGATGGGAAGCATCAACGGCGCAAGAGCAGGCATCGGTCCCGCGAAGTGCTTCAGGTATCCGATTCCAGCATGCTTAAATCCCTGAGCCTGATAGTAAACGAATGCGCATATTGCGCAGCCTAGCGGCACGATGGGGACTGCGGTGGGCGACTCAAAACCGGGAATCACGCCAATCAGGTTGCAGCAAAGAATGAACAGCCCCAGTGCTGCCAGAAATGGCGTGTAGCCTTCACTGTGGTGCCCAATAATTTCGTTGCTCTGAGCCTGAATGAATCCCTCAACGCTTTCAAACATGTGCTGCAATGATCCGGGAGAGTCGACAGAGAGCCGCGCCCGGACCAGAAAAAAGAGCACGAGCAGAAAAAAGAACACCAGGACTTCCATCGCCAGCGAATTCGGGATGGGAGCCTGAGGATAGTGCGGCTCAATGTGCAGCGCACGCAACAGAGCCGTAACCGGCCCGGCGAACAGACGATTTAGAATTTCCGTAAACCAGAGTTGCTCAGGCATAAATCGCTCTTAACTCTTAGCTACGTCGGAGTCGCGCGAGCGTTTTTGCTAAACCCCACGAGCAAGCGCGGCGTACAGTTCATAGCCGGCTTCGCAGGCAATCGCTACGACGGGCAAAAATAAGCCCGCAAGAAGCCCATTCAGGCTCGCGGGTGAAACAGTCAATATAGCATAGGCGCCAGCGGCCATCAAAGCGTAGCGCAGCAGAAACCGGAACACGATTCCCTTCCCGGACTGCGAAGTGGCAGTCCCGGCGGCGCGATCGACAAAGCCTTCGATGACGCGTTTCAGCCAGTAGAAATTGATGTAAGCGATGGCGCATCCGAAGCCGAAGCCGATCGCCGGACGCAGGCCGAACTCCCACCACGCACCTCCAACGAGCAGTACGCCCAGCATCACCATGAAATGGCGGACCCGGTCGAGAGCGCCCGAATAGAAACTCTCAGCTGCAGCCCCGCTTTCCAGCGGGCTCGATTCGGCATGGAATGGATCGTCTTGCATCGCGGTCTCTGCAACTCGCTATCGTACGCGACTGAAGACTTGTTTGCGGGCAATCCAGGTCACATTGAGGGTCAGTTGGTGTCCCGGGAGACCGTTCGGATCAGCTCGATAAAGCCGGCCGCGATTCCAAGAAGGATTCCCGCGAGATACAGCCAGGTAGTATGCAGCCATCGGTCGAGAAGCGCGCCGACCAGCCATCCCGCCACCAGCGCGGCCGGGAAGAGAAATGCCAACTGGCTGTAGCGCACGAATTGAATCCAGAAGCTTTTCTCCTGGGTCGAGTCTTCCTTTCCGGGCGGTGGGTTCTCTGCGGGCATTCTTGAATTGGCTTCGGAAGTCAGCGACAGCAATTCTACTCCTGGCTTGTGGGAAGAGCGCGGCCGAGCTTCGCTCTGGCCGGACAGCCGAGGCGGCTGTCCCTACATGAAATCGTTTACCGAACCAGTTTGCTCACTACCGGATTCTGCGCGATACCCAGCGACCAGTTCACCAGGCGGATGAAGTGATCGGGCATAATGCCGATCCACAGCGTCGCCAGAGCGGTAATGCCGAGCGCGGCGCGCATTCCGTAGCTCACAGTCAGCTTTTCTTCGCCGGCCTCGGCCTGGCGCATGAACATGGCGTTGGCAATCTTCAGGTAGTAGTACAGGCCGAAAACCGAATAGAACACGCCCAGCGCGGCCAGCGTGTAATGCTGCGATTCGATCAGGCTGAGGAAGATGAAATACTTCCCCCAGAAACCGGCTAGGGGCGGAATGCCCGCCAGCGAGAGCATGAAGATAAGCATCAGTACGGCCTCGACAGGAGCGCGCGAATAAAGCCCGTTCAGGTCGTCGAGTTCGTCCCCGATCACTTCGCGATGGCGCAGCGAGGTGATCACGCCGAACGCGCCAAGGTTCATAAAGGTGTAGACCAGCAAATAAATCAGGATTCCCTTGATGCCGTCGGCGCTGAGGTCGGTGAGGGTTCCGGCAATCAGGCCCAGCAGCATGTATCCCACGTGCGCGATCGAAGAGTAGGCCAGCAGCCGTTTGGTGTTGGTCTGGGTGAGCGCGGCCAGGTTGGCGCCGGTCATGGTTGCGATGGAAACGAAAACCAGAACTGGAACCCACGTCGCGCGCATGGGCAAAAGACCGCCGAGCAGGATGCGCAGCAGCATGGCCCATCCCGCGGCTTTGACCGCGACAGACATGAATCCGGTAATGCTGGTGGGCGCGCCTTCGTAGGCGTCGGGCGCCCACTGATGGAATGGAACGGCGGCAATTTTAAACAGCAAGCCAGTGATGGTGGTGAGCAGCGCGATGATGGCAACGGGATTGTGCGGGTCCCGGACGAGAATCCCGCCGAGCGCGCGGCGAATTACACCTAGGTTCGTGCTGCCGGTGAGACCGTAGAGCAGCGACAAGCCATAGGCGAAAATTCCCGAGGAAAAAGCCCCCAGCAGAAAATACTTCAAGGC
>JBAVAV010000431.1:0-3456 GCA_049585895.1 Candidatus Sulfotelmatobacter sp.
GGTGTTGTTGTCAATGCGAACATCAATGTCCTTCTCGTCGATGCCCGGGACTTCAAGCTTTAGAGTGATGTTGTGTTCGTCTTCGTAGATGTCCACCGGCGGTGCGAAGCTGGTGGTGGTCAACGACTCCTCCGGCCTTTCCGGGGTATACGACTCACGGAAAAGACGGTTCATCCGGTTCATCCGGTCTTGCATGGTGGAAAACTCGCGGAAAGGCTCAAAACGGGTCAATAGGGCCATAACGGAATTCCTCCTTTAGAGGGGAAGCTAAGAGGAAAAACTTCAGATGGGCTGACTTAGTTCAGAGGACCTGAAAGAGTAAGAAGAGTAACTTGCTCAATTACAATACTATGCTTTTGCGTAGCGCTTGTCAAACTGCGAGAAGTATCCGAAATTCGTCAACCACTTAAAGGATAACGAGGGTGCATTTAGAAGTATGAATTGCCACGACTGCTTTGTCCCGCTAACTTACGGAGACCGGATATTGGCGGAAACGCTCTATCGACAATCTTAGTTAAGCGGCGCAGCGGATGGGTCGGTCAGAGAGATTAACTTTCCGGGGGGATAATCTTTGTGGCTCAGAGGAATCTCGGGCTCGGGGTTGATGATGGCCAGCACCTCACCGCTGAGAATTCCACGGACGAGCAGCCGGTCACCCTCGATCGCCACCACCCTGTATTGCTCGTCGAAAATTGATTTCTCAGGCTCTTTCATCGGATAATTAGATGCGCATTTTCCTATCCGCGATCCTGATTCTTCGCCTGCGTAATCCGGCGAGAAACGGGCCCTTTGGGAGCCATAGGGCCTAATCCTGGTGTAATCACTTGTTCACAATTGAACATTTTGTTGGCGGGCAACGCTGCATGATGTGGCCATGAAAGTCACCGAGAAACAAGTACTCGCAGTACCGTGCCCCACCTGTGGGGCTAAGCCGGGAGAGAAAAGCGAACTCAGTACGGGGCAGCCGCGCACCGAAGCCCATCGAAACCGGCGACTGGTGGCGGCAGAAAAGTAACTTATCCACGAGATTTTAAGCCTCCTTCATTATAGCGAGCTCGCCGGGTCGGGCCGCTAGAAACTTATTTTGCCGGCCAAATTTCACCGCCGGTGATTTTGCGCAACGCTTTTCAAAACGCATTCGCATATCGAGCCAGGGAAGTCCCGCGGTTCTCGGTACTATCGAGGTAGCAGCTCTGTTGGATGTGGCGCGAGTGCGCCGAAACGGTTACGTACGGCAGTCCAAGAAAATGCCTGGCGACGATCCCGGTTACCTCGAGGGTATTGAAGTGTTGCGGCCTTACCTTCCCTAGAATCCGCTGCAATGCGTTCAGGATTTTCTTCGCTCCGAGAGCGCCAAAGAACATGACTTTGACTTCCGCCGCCATGAAAAAGAAATTCCTACCCGCGGCATGGATCTTGCTATCAAGAGCCATGCCATTGAGGGCTTTGACCAAGCTCCAGTTGCCGACGTAGGATTCACTGTCGAGCTCCAGAAGTTCCGCGATGCCGGGACATTCTTCGATCAGAATCGTACCGACTTGAACAACTGGTGGCATAAGTCCTCCAGAGAAAGCGTTCGCGATCAAGCTCGGATTAAGAGCGCGCACCATAATCGGTAACACTCAAACGAAATCATTGAGCCCGCCTGCCCGCAGGACAGTATCAGCGGCCCAGGTTTTAGTAGATGAGGGTCGGTCCTGGCCCGAAAACCCGGGGGATCCGTCCTACAATGGAGGCGATGCGCGGAATTCCGGATTCTGAACCACGCACCGGCATGGGCCGCAAAGTATTTCGCCACGGCAAGCCCCGCCTCAAGAAGCAGACAGCCGTCTGGTTTGACCGCCCACCGCCAAGTAAAGACAACCTTCCATAAACTCGCTCATTCCCATTCGAAATACTGTGCAGAATCGCTCACTTCCGAAAGCCTCGGGCGCTATAATTGGAATTCATGAAGGCGGCTGCGGCAATCAAGAAAACCCGCGGATTCGATCCCGACACTTTCCTCGCGACCATCGGCGACGGCAGGAGGACTTTGGCTGTCCCGAAGAAGCACGCGGTTTTCGCACAAGGGGATGCGGCGGACGCCGTCTTCTATATCCAGAAAGGAAAAGTGAGGCTCACCGTCGTGTCCAAGACAGGCAAGGAAGCGACCATCGGCATTCTCAACGAGGGAAGTTTTTTTGGGGAAGGCGCGCTAGCCGGTCAAGTCCTGCGCATGGGATCCGCGGCGGCAATGACGGATTGCGAGCTCCTGCGGGTGGACAAGAAAGCGATGATGGATGCACTTCACCGCGAACATGCGCTTTCCGACATGTTCGTAGCGTATCTGCTGGCGCGAAACATCCGGTACGAAGAGGACCTGGTCGACCAACTGTTCAACTCCAGTGAAAAACGACTGGCGCGTGTTCTTCTGTTGCTGGCCCGGTTCGGCAAGGAGGGCATTCCAGAAACCGTTGTTCCCAAGGTCAGTCAGGAGGTCCTGGCGGAGATGATCGGCACGACCCGCTCGCGCGTCAGCTTCTTTATGAATCGCTTCAGGAAATTGGGTTTCATTCATTACGCCGGAGGAGAAGAAGGCGGATTACAGGTCCACAGCTCGCTGCTCAACGTAGTTCTGCACGATTAAGCGCTTCCACGTATGCGGTGGCCAGGTGACCGGCTTTGGCCGGGCTCACCGGCTCCCATCGAGTCGGAGAAAAATGCCGGACACCTTCCGGGCCGGCGGCTCCATTTTGGCGATGGCCGCAGGATAGGCAGAGAGCTCCCACCTGCCGGATCTCAGTTTCCTTAGATATTTCATTCTCCCGGATCGCAAGCGACCCGGCAACGACCGGGCCGGCACACATGTCGCAAGGGTACGCGGACAGGTGAAGATATTGTTTTCTCATTGGTATCCTCCCGAAGCTGGAGAGCTATCCAGGAAGGGTAAGGTTCAGGAGTCCAAATGTCTGTTCACAATTGCTCTGCTCCTAGGGGCGGATTCCGTCTCTAAGTTTGCGCACCTATTGCCCCGATCCCGGACCTGCAGAAGGACTACAATAAAGATGTGAGATATTACACAACCAAACCGATGAACGGCGGCACCACATTTAAGTGCACGTTCTGCGAGCATAGCGTTACCACCCTAGATTTCACCAGCACGAATGGCAACCGCCGCACGCAAGCGGCAGCAGTGATCAATCAGCATGTTGCCTCATTGCATGTGCGGACGTCGGTGCCTGCGAAGCTGGGCGGTCGCGGCGCACTTTGAAGTCCGCGCACTCAAGAATTCACGCAAAATGCGGTTGCCGGCGTAACGAAGTTGGCGTTGCTCACCCCCTGATCGCTCGATCACCCAAGAGCCGAAGGAGACCAATATGAAACAGGGAGATCACGTAAAAGTCATTGGCAGAGACGGGTTTTATGTATTCCTGAAAGAAGTTCAAGGGACGGCAACTCTACGAGCGAGTGCCGCGA